>JALOLN010000021.1 GCA_025455945.1 Actinomycetes bacterium | reverse complement strand
TCCGCCGCGAGCACCCGGTCCAAGGCCGCCCGGGCGAGCAGTCCGTCTCCGGCGGCGTACGCCGACACGGCGAGCAGGGTGGCCGGTGCCGCCACCAGGTCGACCGGTGCCCGCCGGGTCAGCTCCAGCCACAGCGCCTGGGCCTCCTCCGCCGCCGGGCCGACGCACCGGCCCAGCAGCCGGTCGCGGACGGGCAGCTGCGCCACGGCGAGGAGCAGCCTGGCCAGCAGGTCGACGTCGCGCGGGCCCGCCTCGGGTGGTGCGGCGAGCGCCGCCTCGACGAGCCGCACCGCCGCCTCGCCGGTCGGAATGGCGCCGGGGTCGGCGGCCACGCGCCCGAGCGCCTGCTCGACGGCCTCCAGCGCCAGGTAGCCGACCGGGGCGACCTGGGCCAGCACGGCCGCCCGGTCCGGCCGGATGACCTGGCCGGCGACCACGGCGGCGGCCTCCAGCGCGGTGCTCCCCGCCGCAGCCACCGGTGTGCCCTCCGGCGGGCAGCAGCTGGGGTCATCGCACAGGTAGGAGACCCAGCGGTCCCCACACACGGCCAGCAGGTCGACGAGGGCGACGCCGGCCTCCGCACAGGCGTCCCGCACCGCGTCGGCGACGTCGCCACCGGGCCGTTGTCCCCTGGCGAGGTCCAGCGGCGCGCCCGTGACCACCACCGCGACCACGGCGGCGGCGGCGCTGGAGCGGGCGTTGCGGACCAGGCGCGCCACGGCGGCGGTGTCCAGGCGCAGGTCGGCCAGGTCGACCCGTTGCACGAGGCCCACTCGGAGGCGGTCGCCGCCCAGTGCGACCATGACGAGGGACTCCCGTGGCCGGAAGCCGAGGAGGACGGGCACGGCGGCGGCCAGCTCGCCCGGTGTGCTCAACCGGACGACGGGGGCGGTGTCGGCCGCCCAGGAGTCGATGAGGTGATCGGCCATGCGTCGACTGTCCGCCGACGTGCGGCCCCTCGCCAGACCGCCGCCGGCGGCTGTGGACGACGCGCTAGTGCAGCACCTTGAGGATGCGGTCCAGAGCCCAGTCGAGGTCGCTGGCCTCGATGGACAACGGCGGCGCCAGCCGGATGGTCGTCTCGTGGGTGTCCTTGACGAGCACGCCATCACCGATGAGCCGGTAGCAGCGGTCACGGGCCGGGCCGGCCTCGGGGACCAGCTCCACCCCCGCCCACAGGCCCAGGCCGCGCACCTCACGCACGGTGGGCGGCGCCTCTGCCCGCAGCCGGCCGAGCAGGTGCTCGCCCAGCTCCGCGGAGCGCCGCTGGTACTCGCCGGTCGCCAGCATGGCGACCACCTCGCGGCCGACCGCGGCCGCCAGCGGGTTCCCGCCGAAGGTGGAGCCGTGCTCCCCGGGCCGGAGCACCCCGACGACCTCGTCCCTCCCGACGACCGCCGACACCGGCAGCACCCCACCGCCGAGCGCCTTGCCCAGGACGTACATGTCCGGCAGGACGTCTTCGTGCTCGCACGTGAAGGTCCGCCCCGTTCGCCCGAGGCCCGACTGGACCTCGTCCGCGACGAGGAGGACACCTCGCTCCGTGCACAGCTCCCGAGCCGCCCGCAGGTACCCCGCCGGCGGCACGATCACGCCGGCCTCGCCCTGCACCGGCTCCACGAGGAACGCCACCACGTTGTCGTCGGCCAGCGCGGCGCGCAGCGCCTCCACGTCGCCGAAGGGCACGGTGACGAACCCCGGGGTGTACGGCCCGAAGTCGTCGTGCGCCACCGGGTCGGTGGAGAACGACACGATCGTCGTCGTCCGGCCGTGGAAGTTGCCCTCGCAGGTCACGATGACCGCCTGGTCCCGCGGCACCCCCTTGACCCGGTAGCCCCATGCCCGGGAGAGCTTGATCGCCGTCTCGACGGCCTCGGCGCCGGTGTTCATCGGCAGCACCCGGTCGAGCCTGCACAGCTGCGCCAGCTCCTCGGAGAACGGCCCGAGCTGGTCGTTGTGGAAGGCACGCGACGTCAGGGTCACGTGGTCGAGCTGGGACCGGACGACGTCCAGCAGGCGCTGGTTGCGGTGCCCGAAGTTCAGGGCGCTGTAGGCGGACAGCATGTCCAGGTAGCGCCTGCCCTCGACGTCGGTGACCCAGGCGCCCTCCGCGTGGGACACGACCACGGGCAGGGGACTGTAGTTCCGGGCACCGAAGCGATCCTCGGCCTCCATGATCTCCGCGGACGAGCGGAGACCTGCCGGCACCTGCACCCCTGCGTCAGCCATGCGCCGAGGCTACTCCGGCCCGGCACGGGCCGCCCGGTCGTTCAGGCGGCCAGGGCCCGGCGCGTGGCGTCGTCCATGACACCGGTGAGCGGCAGGCGCTTGCCGCACTGGAACCCGAGGACGAGGCGCTGCGCCTGCTCCACCAGCCGGGCGGTGCGGTGCGCGGCCAGCGCGGCGCTGACCCGCAGCGGGGCCTCCGGCGAGACGTCGCAGACGACGCCCTCGGGCACCCGCGGCGTCGGTGCCGGCCGGGCCGGAGCGGGCGGTGCCGGCTTCGCGGCTGGGGCGGCGCTGGATCGGGAGCTCGCGGCCTTGGGCTTGGCCGTGGCCGGCGCCTTCGTCCGCGTCGGAGCAGGCGCCGCTGCCGCCGTCGCCGGACGACGGAAGACCTCCGAGACCCAGATGGTGCCGTCCGCGACGACGACCCCGACGCCGACCTCGGTGAAGCGCTTGTCCAGGATGTTCGCCCGGTGCGGTGCGCTGTTCATGAAGGCGCGGTGCAGCGTCGTGACGTCCGGCCCATACCCGACGTTCTCCCCCACCACCTTCCAGTTCTTGACGGCCCCGCCGAGGTTGGGCGTGTGGTAGAGGTCCTTCTTGGCCGCCATGCGTGCGGCCTGCGCTCGGGCCACCGAGACCAGGTCTGCCCTGACCTTCAGCCCGGACAGCCCCGCCGACCCCCGGGACGCGTTGATGGCGGAGACGAACGCCGACTCCGACCCGGCAGCCTGCGCTGCCGGCGCGGCCAGGCCGACGCCGGTGAGGGCGACGGCCAACGTGACGAGCAGGGCGAACAGGCGTCGAGCGGGACTCACGGGCGAAACCCCCGTCAGGCGGTCGGGTCAGTGCTGTCCCTGCTCAGATCGGGCCCGGGGCGCGGGGTCCCGATCACCTGATCGGGCTAACCCGCTCCGTCGACCGGTGCCAGCACGGGTCGCTTGGGCAGCACCCCGTCCCCTGAGCTCCGGCCGCGCAGCCGCCTGCCCAACCAGGGCCCGAGGTGGGTGCCCACCCACCGGAGGTCCGCGGCCCGCGCCGCCGGCCAGGACGGCCGCGGGCCGGGCGGCGGCAGCTCACGCCAAGCGCCGTCGCCCTGGCCCAGCGCCTCCAGCACCGCTCCCGCCACCCGGCGGTGCCCCTCCGCGGACAGGTGCAGCCGGTCCGTGCTCCACAGCCGCGGGTCGTCGAAGAGCTGCTCGTGCCAGAGGTCCGCGACGAGGCAGTCGTAGCGTGCTGCCGTCCGTTCGACGGCCGCGTTGAGGGCCAGCACGCGCGGGACGATCCGACGCAGCAGCCGGGACCGCCGGGAGGGGTCCACCCCGACGAACACCACGACGTCGGCACCGCTCTCGCGCAGGGCCCGCACCGCCTGGTCGAAGGTGGCCGTGAGCGCAGCCACGTCGAGGCGCGGCCGGAGCAGGTCGTTGACCCCGCCCGCCAGGCTCACCAGGTCCGGGCCCAGGGCGAGCGCCGCCGGCACCTGCTCGGCGGCGATGTCACCCAGCAGCCGCCCCCGAACGGCGAGGTTCGCGTAGCGCAGCCCCGGTGTGGTGACAGCCAGGCCCTCCGCCGTGCGGTCGGCCCAGCCGCGGAAGCCTCCGTCGGGCCGGGGGTCGTCCAGTCCCTCCGTGAAGCTGTCCCCGAGGGCCACGTACCGTTCCCAGCGCACCGCGGCAGTCTGCCAGCACCGTGCGGGAGGATCGGCGGGTGCTCCTGCTCGCCGACCTCGCCCGGACCTCGGCCGACGTCGCCGCCGCCCCGGGGCGGACCGCGAAGGTCGAGCGCCTGGCCGCGCTGCTCCGGCGGGCCACCCCCGAGGAGGCGCCGGTGGCCGTCGCCTACCTCTCCGGCGACCTCCGGCAACGCCGCACCGGGCTCGGCTGGGCCGCCCTGCGCGAGCTGCCGCCCGCGGCGCCCACACCCACCCTCTCGCTGCTCGCCGTCGACGCGGCCTTCGACCGGCTGGCCGGGCTCGCCGGCCCGGGCTCCACCACGGCCCGCCGCGCCGGGCTCACCGCCCTGCTCACCGCGGCCACCGCCGCCGAGCAGCGACTGCTCGCGGGTCTGGTGTCGGGTGAGCTGCGGCAGGGCGCACAGGAGGGGCTGGTCCTCACCGCCGTGGCCCGGGCCGCCGGCCTGCCCGAGCCCGAGGTACGGACCGCCGCGGCCCTCGCCGGCTCCCTCCCGGAGGTCGCCGCCGCCGCGCTCACCGGCGGGTCGGCCGCCCTGGCCCGGTTCCGGCTGCAGGTCGGACGCCCGCTGCAGCCCATGCTGGCCCAGACCGCGGGGTCCGTGGCAGAGGGCCTGGGACTGGTCGGCCCGGAGGCCGCCGTCGAGTGGAAGCTGGACGGGATCCGGGTGCAGGTGCACCGGTCCGGCTCCGACGTCGCGGTGTTCACCCGGTCGCTGGACGACGTCACCGACCGGCTGCCCGACGTCGTCTCCGCAGCGCTGACCCTGCCGGTCCGCGCCGCCGTCCTCGACGGGGAGGCGCTGGTCCTGCGCCCGGACGGCCGGCCTGCGCCGTTCCAGGTCACCGGGTCACGGGTGGGCCGGCGGGTCGACGTCGCCACCGCCCGGACGCAGACCCCGCTCACCCTCTTCCTCTTCGACGCGCTGCACGTCGACGGCACCGACCTGCTCGCCCTGCCCGGCGCTGCACGAGCGGGCGCCCTGGAGGCGGTCACGCCCCCGGCGCTGCGCGTCCCGCGGCTGGTCACGGCGGTGCCCGAGGCGGCGGCCGGCTTCCTCGACGGGGCGCTCGCCCGGGAGCACGAGGGGGTCGTCGTGAAGTCGCTCGCGGCGCCCTACACCGCGGGCCGGCGAGGCCCGGGCTGGGTCAAGGTCAAGCCGGTGCACACCTTGGACCTCGTCGTCGTGGCGGCCGAGTGGGGGCATGGGCGGCGCCAGGGCCGGCTGTCCAACCTCCACCTGGCGGCGCGGGGTCCGACCGGGGACTTCGTCATGCTGGGGAAGACGTTCAAGGGGCTGACCGACGCCACCCTCGCCTGGCAGACCGAGCAGCTGCTCGCCCTCGCTGTCACGCGGACCGAGCACATCGTCACGGTTCGCCCGGAGCTGGTCGTCGAGGTCGCCTTCGACGGTGTGCAGACGTCGCCGAGGTACCCCGGCGGACTCGCCCTGCGCTTCGCCCGTGTCGTGCGCTACCGGCCGGACAAGGCCGCGGCCGAGGCCGACACGGTGGACGCCGTCCGAGCCCTGCACCGAGGCAGCTGACCCCCGCGCCGGTCCCCTGCGGAGGGTGGGGCAGGATGCAGATATGCGCCTCGACCACGTCTCCTACGCGGCACCGTCGGGGCACCTGGCCGACGTCGTGCAGCGGATCGGGGCCGCGCTCGGCGCCGCCTTCACCGACGGTGGCCTGCACCCGAGGTTCGGCACGCGCAACTTCGTGCTGCCCCTCGCCGGCGGCACCTACCTCGAGGTCGTCGGTGCGCTGGACCATCCCGCGGTGGACCGGGCCCCGTTCGGCCAGGCCGTGAAGGCCCGCGCTGCCGACGGCGGTGGCTGGCTGGGCTGGGTGGTCGCCGTGGACGACCTCACCCCCGTCGAGGTGCGTCTCGGCCGGTTGGCGGTCGAAGGCCACCGGGTCCGCCCGGACGGCTTCGACCTGCGCTGGCGGCAGATCGGCGTCCTCGACCTCATCGACGACCCTCAGCTGCCCTTCTTCGTCCGCTGGGACAGCGCCCCGAGCGAGCACCCCTCGGCCGGCGGGGGGACGGTGGCCATCGAGCGGCTGGAGATCTGCGGCGACCCGGCCACCGTCTCCGCCTGGCTCGGCGAGCCGGCCGACCACCCGCTCGACGACGCGTCCGTCGAGTGGGTGGAGGCGGAGGACCCCGGCCTGGTCGCGATCTCGTTCCGCACCCCCCGCGGCACGGTCCGGATCGACTGACTACCGCTCGGTCAGCGGCACGTAGTCGCGCTCTGTGCGCCCGATGTAGACCTGGCGCGGCCGGCCGATCTTCGTGGCCGGGTCGCCCATGAGCTCGCGCCACTGTGCGATCCACCCGGGCAGCCGGCCCAGGGCGAAGAGCACCGTGAACATCTTGGTGGGGAACCCCATGGCCTTGTAGATGAGGCCGGTGTAGAAGTCCACGTTCGGGTAGAGCCGGCGCTCGGCGAAGTACGGGTCGGCCAGGGCGATCTCCTCCAGCCGCAGGGCGATGTCGAGCAGCGGGTCCGGCTGCCCCATGTCGTCGAGGATCTGGTGGGCCGCCCGCTTGATGATCGTCGCGCGCGGGTCGTGGTTCTTGTAGACCCGGTGCCCGAAGCCCATGAGCTTCACGCCGGAGCTCTTGTCCTTGACCCGGCGGACGAAGTCGTCGACGTCCCCGCCCTGGGCGTGGATGGCGCCGAGCATCTCCAGCACCGCCTGGTTCGCCCCACCGTGGAGCGGGCCGAACAACGCGTTGACGCCCGCGGACACGGAGGCGAAGAGGTTGGCGTGGCTCGACCCGACCAGGCGCACCGTCGACGTCGAGCAGTTCTGCTCGTGGTCGGCGTGCAGCAGGAACAGCATGTCCAGGACCCGCTCCCGGGTGGGGTCGACGTCGTAGTGCTCCGCGGGGACGCCGAACGTCAGGCGCAGGAAGTTGCCGACGTACCCGAGGGAGTTGTCCGGGTAGAGGAAGGGCTGCCCGATGGACTTCTTGTAGGCGTAGGCGGCGATCGTCGGCACCTTGGCCAGCAGGCGGACCGTGGAGATCTCCACCTGCTCCTCGTCGAACGGGTTGAGGCTGTCCTGGTAGAAGGCGGACAGCGCACTGACCGCGGAGGACAGCACGGCCATCGGGTGCGCGTCCCGCGGGAACCCGTCGAAGAACCAGCGCAGGTCCTCGTGCAGCAGCGTGTGGCGGGCGATCAGTCCCTGGAACTCGGTCAGCTCCGCAGCCGTGGGCAGGTCGCCGTAGATCAGCAGGTAGGCCACCTCGAGGAACGACGAGTGCTCCGCGAGCTGTTCGATGGGATAGCCGCGATAGCGCAGGATCCCCGCCTCGCCGTCGATGAACGTGATCGTGGACGTGCAGCTGGCCGTGTTGACGAAGCCGGGATCCAGCGTGACGTGGCCGGTGTCCTTCAGCAGGCCACCGATCTCCATGCCCGACGGCCCATCGGTCGCAGCCCGCTGCGTCAGCGGGATCCGCCCGCCCGGGTACTCCAGGTTGAAGTCGGCCATCGGTCCTCCCGTTCGCTGACACCACCTCTGCGGAGTCTGACAGACCCGCTACGGGGCATGACGGGGACCTCCGTCACGAGATCATCGTTCTGGCCGACGCACCGCCGCGGCGGCGAGGTAGCCGCCGGAGTTGCTCGCCAGGTGCAGCAGGGCCGGCGCGAGGAGGCTGGCCGCCACCAGGCGCAGCCCCGCCAGCCCCGTCCCGACCGCCGCCGTGAGCAGCACACCGCCGACGACAGCCCAGCCCGGGCCGCGCCCCCCCAGCGCCCGGGCGACCACCGTGTCGGCGCGCGCCGCCGCCGCCGTCGGCAGCACGTGCCACAGCCCGAAGGCCAGCGCCGAGAGCATGACGGCCCAGAGCGTGCCGACCTGCGGTTCCAGCAGGCCCAGCAGCACCCCCCGGAACGCCACCTCCTCCAGCAGGACGGTCCCCAGCGGAACCCACACCAGGACCTGGTACAGCACCGACCCACGGCTGCGCGCCACCCGGTCGTCGCGCAGCCGGCCGCTCACCCCCGGGCGGCCCACGGCGACGCGCAGCCCGACCAGCAGGGCCAGGGCCGGGGGGCCACCCCACAGCAGCCCGCGCGGCACCCACCCGGGGCCGAGCCCGAGGTCCTCCCAGCCCAGCCCGGCACCGCGTGCCAGGGCGAGGAGGCCGGCCGAGCCGACCACGCTGGTGACGACGTAGGCCCGCGGCAGCCACCGGTTGTTGCAGAGGTTGACGAGCGCCAGCAGGACCAGCACGAGCGCGGTCGCCGCCGGCAGCCCCACCCCGTCACCGTAGCCCGCTACGGTCGGGACATGCTGCCCTGGTCCGCTCCGCTGCACGGCCGCCTCGACGAGCACGTGGTGTCCTCCACGCTGCTGCGGGACAACCCGCTCGGCGACCCCGCCGACCGTCCGCTGTGGGTCTACACCCCACCGGGCTACGACGACGACCCGGGCCGCCGTTTCCCCACCGTGTACGTCATTCAGGGGTACACCGGCCACGTCCAGATGTGGCGCAACCGGCAGCCGTTCCGGCAGCCGTTCGTCGAGACGGCCGACGACGTCTTCGCCAGCGGGGCGGCGCCGCCCTGCGTCCTGGTCTACGTCGACGCCTGGACGGCCGTCGGCGGGTCGCAGTACGTCGACTCACCCGGTACCGGCCGCTACCACTCCTACCTGTGCGAGGAGGTGGTGCCCTTCGTCGACGCCCGCTACCGCACGCTCCCGGTGGCCGAGTCGCGGGCAATCGCTGGGAAGTCCAGCGGCGGCTTCGGCGCGATGATCACGCCGATGCTGCGGCCGGACCTGTTCGGCGCGCTCGCCAGCCACGCCGGTGACAGCCTCTACGAGCTGTGCTACCTGCCCGAGTTCGGCCCGGTGGCCCGGGCGCTGCGCGCCTACGACGGCGACCCGGCGCGGTGGTGGGCCGACTTCACCAGCCGGACCGCGTTCACCCGTAAGGGCGACGACACGATCCTGGGCATCTACGGGGTGGCGGCCTGCTTCTCCGCCGACCCGGACGGCACCCCCCGGCTGCCGTTCGACCCGGCCACCGGCGTGCTGGACGACGAGCGCTGGCAGCGCTGGCTGGACCTCGACCCGGTCCGGATGGCCCCCCGGTACGCCGAGGCGCTGCGCTCGCTGCGCGCGGTGTGGATCGACGCGGGCACCGCCGACGAGTACTACCTGGACCTCGGGGCGCAGGCCTTCCGCGCCCGGCTGGCGGAGGTGGGCGTCGACGACGCCCGGGTGCACTTCGAGCTGTTCGACGCCGGGCACATGGGCATCGACTACCGCTACCCGCTGTCCCTGGCCTGGCTGGCCCACCGGCTGGCCCGCTGAGAGGAGGAGTCGTCGCCATGGCGTACGTCGCCATCAACGTCCTGACCGTCCCGGAGGGCCGGGCCGAGGTACTGGAGCAGCGGTTCGCCGCCCGGGCGGGCAGCGTGGAGCGCGCCCCGGGGTTCGAGCGGTTCGAGCTGCTGCGCCCGGTGTCGGGCACCGAGTCCTACCTCGTCTACACGCGGTGGCGCAGCCGGGCGGACTTCGAGGCCTGGACCGCCTCCCAGTCGTTCACCGCCGGCCACGCCCAGGCCAGCGGCCGCGGGCCCGAGCAGACCCCCGCGGCGACCGGCTCGACGATCTGGGCCTTCGACGTGGTCCAGACGGCCGACCCGCGTGTCGGTGCCGGGGACTGACCCGGGGAGCCGGTAGAACACGACGAGAAGGCCCCGCGAAGTATGAGTTCGCGGGGCCTCGTCGCGGCTGCTTGTGCCTCAGGTGCCCAGTTGCCCGGACAGTAGTGGCACCGGTAGGACGCCCGGTTCCGCTCCGCTCCCGGTTGCCCGGGTGCCTCGCGGCTTCACAGCCTGCCGACCGCTCCCTGCGCACCTCCGCGGCGTCATCCGCGGTCCCGTCGGTTGCCCTCCGGGGGTGGTGCGCCGGCTCTCGGCCGACCCGCCTCCCGTTGCCGAGCGGCGTAGGAGAAGTTCTACTCGTCTTCGCCGGACGGGCGCAAGGGGTTCGCCGAAACTCGTCGACGTCAGCCCACCAGGACGCCCACCGAGTGGATCGCCAGGCCGGCCAGGGAGCCCACGACGGTGCCGTTGATGCGGATGAACTGCAGGTCGCGGCCCACCTGCAGCTCGATCTTGCCGGTGGCCTCCGCGGCGTCCCACCGGGCCACCGTCTCGGTGATCGTGGCGGTCAGCTCGCCGCGGTAGTTGGTGACGACGTGGGCGGCGGCGTCCTCCACCCAGCCGTTCACCTTCACCCGCAGCTCGTCCTCCTCGACGAGCCGGGCACCGAACCGGGCCAGCGACTCCCCCGCCCGCACCCGCAGCGCGCTGTGCGGGTCGTCGATCGCCTCGAGCACCATCCGCCGGACGGTCGCCCACAGGTCACCCATGGCCCGCCGGACGTCGGGGTGGTCGAGCACCTGCGCCTTGAACTTCTCCGCGCGGGCGATGGTCTCGGGCTCGTGCTGCAGGTCCAGCGCCAGCTGGGCGAGGAAGCGGTCGAACACGCCGCGCATCGCGTGCCGGGGGTCGGCCCGCACCTCGCCGGCAACCCGCAGCACCTCGAGGTAGATCCGGTCGGCCACCTTCTCGTCGACGAACCGCGGCGACCAGCCGGGGGCCTGCGCGGCGACGACGTCGACGACCGCCCGCCGGTTGGCCAGCAGCCAGCCGTAGGCCTGCTCGACGGTGAGGTCGACCATGCCGTGGTGGGCGCCGTCCGCGACGACCTGCCCGAGCACCCGGCCCAGCGGCGGTCCGACGGGCAGGGCGACGAGCCGCTGGACGACGGCCTGCTCCATGACCCCGCGGACGTCGTCGTCGCTCATCACCTCCAGGGCGCCCCGGGCCGTCGCGGCCAGCTCGCCGGTGACCCGCTCGGCGTGCTCGCGTCGGGACAGCCAGGCGCCGACCCGGCCGGCCAGGTCGACCTGCCGGAGCTTGTGGCGGACGACGTCCTCGGCGAGGAAGTTGGTGCCCACGAAGTCGCCCAGGGAGCGACCGAGGGCGTCCTTGCGGGTGGGGATCAGCGCCGTGTGCGGGATGGGCAGGCCCAGCGGGTGGCGGAACAGCGCGGTCACGGCGAACCAGTCGGCGAGCCCACCCACCATCCCGGCCTCGGCCGCGGCCCGCACGAAGCCCACCCACGCGGGCGCCCCGGCCGACTCCGCCCGGCTCGCGATGACGTACACCACGGCCGCCACGAGCAGCATCCCGGTGGCGAAGGACTTCATCCGGAACAGGTCGCGCCGGCGGGCCTCGTCGCTGATCGTCAGGGTGGTCACCGCTTGATTGTGCCGGTCATGATGGGGACGGAAAGGGGGCGCCATGAGCCAGGCCGGGGAGGTGCTGATCGCACTCGTCATGCTCGTCGGCCTGGTCGGCGTCGTCGTCCCCGTGCTGCCCGGCCTGTTCCTCGTCT
The DNA here is from genome assembly GCA_025455945.1 of Actinomycetes bacterium. GTDB lineage: Bacteria > Actinomycetota > Actinomycetes > Prado026 > Prado026 > Prado026. The sequence goes on along the minus strand of JALOLN010000021.1, from coordinate 8,820 downwards.
GGGGGGCGGGGGTCGTCTGGGCCCTGCTCGACGGCGGTGGCTGGGTGCGCTGGACCGTCGTCGGTGTCATGACCGTGCTGCTGGCCCTGGGGACCGCGGCGGGCTACCTGCTCCCGGGGCGGGCTGCGAGCGGGCCGGCGGCCTCCTCGCGCTGGACGCTGCCCTGGGCGGCCGTGGGCGGCGTCGTGGGGTTCTTCGTCATCCCCGTCGTCGGGTTCATCGTCGGGTTCGTCCTCGGCGTGCTGGTGGCCGAGCTGGTCGCGCGCCGCGACCTGCGGACTGCGTGGCAGGCGACGCTGGAGGTGCTCAAGGCCACCGGGCTCGCCATGGCCATCCAGCTCGGTGCGGGTCTGCTCATGGTGCTCGGCTGGGTGGCAGGGGTCGCCCTCACCTAGGCCGCTGCGGTCAAGGTCGCGGGGCAGGGCCCCGATGAGGACTGCGAGGACCGGTGGCGGAAGGGGACGGCGATGGGCAGCGCACGCCCTCTTCCGCCTCCGGATCCCTCCCCCTGCTGGACCGGGGCGTGGGTCTCCCCCGACGGCCAGACCGAGCTGTGGCTGCTCGCCGCCGTGCTGCGGACGGTGGGGGCACTGCCCCGGCTGCACCCGTGGCGGCTCGGGGACGAGCAGGGTCGCTCGCGCGTCGTGCAGTGGGCCGGCCGGCCCGAACCGGGCCCCGGCCGGCCGGGGACGTTCGCCGTCCTCACCGCGGCAGCCCGCGACCCCAACCTCCCCACCGGCGACCAGCCCGACCCCGACGACGTCCTCGCGGCAGTCGCCGGCTGGGCCGTCGGTGCGGCCCGGGTGGCGGTGGGCAACGCCGTCGCCGACCCCCGCCGGGCCCCCCGCTGGGCCGGGGCGGTCGCCCGGCTGCCGGGGTGCTGGCTGCCCCCGCTGGCTGTGCTCCCTCGTGCGGACCGGGGGGTCGACGACCCCGGCACCCGCTGGGACACCGAGTCGGCGGACTTCGCCGCGCGGCACACCGTGCATGCCGCCGACACCCGCTACGCCGCCGGCGTGCTCGCCCCGCACGTCATGGCGCTCGTGCTCGATGTCGTCCCCGACCGTGCCGCCGTCACGCTGGCCGGTGATGCGCTGCACGTGTGGTGGCCGTATCCGCTGGCGTCCGCCGCACCGACATCGGGGCTGCCGAGGGTCACGGACGCCGTGGCGGGGGCCGCAGCGCTGGCCGACGCGCTGCCCACGTTCCTCGCGACCGACCACCCGGACCGCAGCTCCGTCGTGGAGGAGGAGCTGGCCGGGCGGGCCCGGGCCGCGGCGGAGTACCGCCGGACCCGCCGGCCCGGGACGTCCACCGATCCGGTGCTCCAGGCGATGTACGCGCGGGCCCGGGCCGCCTACGGGCTGGGTGACGTGGCAGGCTCCTAGCCGTGGGTGGTGCCGGTGGCAGAGTCGACAGCCTGACCCGGTTCGCCTGGCTGTCGGTGGCCGCCGCGGTGGCCACGATCACCCTCAAGACCGGCGCCTACCTGGTCACCGGCTCGGTGGGGCTGCTCTCCGACGCGGCCGAGTCGGTCGTCAACCTCGTGGCGGCGTTCGTCGCACTCGTGGCACTCGGGGTCGCCGCCCGCCCCGCAGACGACACCCACCACTTCGGCCACGGCAAGGCCGAGTACTTCTCCGCGGGCCTCGAGGGCCTGATGATCTTCGTCGCGTCCGGGTTCATCCTCGTGACCGCCGTCCAGCGCCTCATCGACCCCGTCGAGCTGCAGCGGGTCGGCCTGGGGCTGGGGGTCACGGCACTGGCCACCCTCATCAACGGGGCCGTGGGGCTGACGCTGATCCGGGCCGGCCGGGCCCACCGGTCGCTCACCCTCGTCGCCGACGGCCGGCACCTGCTCACCGACGTGTGGACGTCGGTGGGTGTCATCGTCGCCGTCCTCGCCGTCGCGCTCACCGGGTGGCTGGTGCTGGACCCGCTGATCGCGATCGCGGTGGGGCTGAACATCCTCGTCACGGGCTCCCGCCTGGTGTGGCGGTCGGCGTCCGCGCTCATGGACGCCGCACTGCCGGCGGAGGACCACGCGCGGATCGTGGCGGTGCTGGACCGGTTCCGCAGCGACGAGGTGCGGTTCCACGAGCTGCGGACCCGGGAGTCCGGGCGGCACCGCCACGTGTCAGTGCACGTCCTGGTGCCGGGGGCCTGGACCGTGCAGCAGGGCCACGACCTGCTCGAGGACCTCGAGGCCGCCCTGGTGGCGGAGCTGCCCGGCACCGCGGTGCACACCCACCTCGAGCCGCTGGAGGACGCCCGGTCGTACGAGGGCGCGCCGGGCGGAATCCCCCTCGACGGCCCGGGCTGACCGACGTCCGCCCGGGCCGGGGTCCTCCGACCCGTGCGCGGCGGCGGGCCGCGGGCGACGCTGGTGGCATGACGACCGATCGGGTCCGCGAGATCCTCTCCTGGTACGTGTCCAGCAGCTCCCCCGGAACGCTCACCAACCTCCACCGCATCCTCAGCCATGGCCGGCTCGGCGGCACCGGCAAGCTCGTCGTCCTGCCCGTCGACCAGGGGTTCGAGCACGGGCCGGCCCGGTCCTTCGCCGTGAACCCGGCCGGCTACGACCCCCGCTACCACTTCCAGCTCGCCGTGGACGCCGGGTGCAGCGCCTACGCGGCCCCGCTGGGGTTCCTCGAGGCGGGCGCGGCCGAGTTCGCCGGCCAGGTGCCGCTGATCCTCAAGTGCAACAGCTCGGACTCGCTGTACTCCGGCGCCGACCCGGTGCCCGCGGTCACCGCCTCGGTCGCCGACGCGCTGCGCCTGGGCTGCGTCGCCGTCGGGTTCAGCATCTACCCGGGGTCCGCGGCGCGGAACACGATGTACGAGGAGCTGCGTGAGCTCGCCGCCTCGGCCAAGGCCGCCGGGCTCGTCGTCGTGGTGTGGTCCTACCCCCGTGGCTCGGGGCTGAGCAAGGAAGGGCAGACGGCGGTCGACGTCGTCGCCTACGCCGCGCAGATCGCTGCGCAGCTCGGTGCGCACGTCATCAAGGTCAAGCCGCCGACGGCGAGCATCGAGAAGGACGCCGCCCGCGCGGCGCTCGAGGCCGCCGGGGTGCCGCTGGACACCCTGGCCGACCGGGTGCGGCACGTCGTGCAGTCCGCCTTCGGGGGCCGCCGCATCGTCATCTTCTCCGGCGGCGCGGCCAAGGGGACCGAGCAGGTCCTCGAGGAGAACCGGCAGACCGCCCTCGGCGGCGGCTTCGGCACGATCATGGGCCGCAACTCGTTCCAGCGTCCGCACGACGAGGCGGTCCGGCTGCTGCACGACGTCATGGACATCCACGCCCGCACCTGGCCGCCCATAAGCGGGTAGGTTGGAGCGGTGCGGGACCCGAGCGAGCTCTACCGGCTCGAGCCGGACCGCCCGGCGCTGGGCAGCCCTGTGCTGGTCGTGGTGCTGTCCGGTTTCGTCGACGCGGGCGGGGCGGCCCGGCTGGCGCGAGGACACCTGCTCTCCATGCTCGAGCACCGGGTGGTGGCGACCTTCGACGTCGACGCGCTCGTCGACTACCGGGCACGCCGTCCGCCCATGCTCTTCGTCGAGGACCACTGGGAGCGCTACGAGGCGCCGGAGCTCGTCGTGCGCCTGCTGCACGACACGTCGGGGACGCCGTTCCTGCTGCTCGACGGCCCGGAGCCGGACGTGCACTGGGAGCAGTTCGTCGCCGCGGTGACCCAGGTGGTGGACCGCCTCGGCGTCCGCCTGACGATCGGCGTCACGGCGATCCCCATGGCGGTCCCGCACACCCGCCCGGTGGCGATCACCGCGCACGGCAGCCGGCGCGAGCTGGTCGCCGGCCACGAGCCCTGGGTCGGCACCGTGCAGGTGCCCGGCAGCGCCGCGAACCTGCTGGAGTACCGGCTGGGGACGAGCGGGCACGACGCCATGGGCTTCGCCGTCCATGTGCCGCACTACGTCGCCCAGCTGGAGCTGCCGCAGGCCGCGGCCGCGGTGCTCGACGCGGTGGGTCGGGCGGGCCGGCTCTCGCTGCCCACGGACGCCCTGCACCAGGCGGGGGTCCGGACCCAGGCCGAGATCGACGAGCAGGTGGCCCGCTCCCCCGAGATCGCCGCCGTCGTGACGGCGCTGGAGGAGCAGTACGACGAGGCGGTCGCCGCACGCGGGACTGCCCGCATCCCCACCGCCGACGAGCTCGGTGCCGAGCTCGAGCGGTTCCTGGCCCAGCAGCAGCGCCCGGACGAGGGCCAGCCCGGGCCCGGACCCGCCTCCGGCCCCGCGTGAAGGGCACGCTGCGGCGGTCTATTCGCCTCAAGGGTCCCTTGATGCGGTGGGGGGTGGGTGGGTGGTGCGGTGTGGGAGGCTGGAGGCATGCAGATCGAGGAGCTTCGAGATGCCGTCCGCGGGGTGGTCGAGGACCCGGGACTGACCTACCGGCAGCGCGTCCAGCGCCTGGCCGGCCTGGCCGAGGAGGCCCTCGCACCGCCTCCGGTGAGCGAGGCCTGCCGGATGGCCCTGGAGAAGCGGGTCATCTGCGACATGTACGAGGGCAACGCCCCCTACCGCCCCCGCTATGTGCTGCCCGACTACGCGCGGGCACTCGCGCAGGGGTCGGCGCACCTGGAACTGGCGCCGGCGCGGACCCTCGACGAGGCCCTGGCGCACCTGCTCATCCTGTACTCGCAGGTGCCCTCGATCACCGGCTACCCCGTCTACCTCGGCGACCTCGACGCCCTGCTCGCGCCGTACCTCGACGGGGTCGGTGACGACGAGCTGTACCGGCGCCTGCGGCTGTTCTGGATCAGCCTCGACCGGATGCTCCCCGACGCCTTCGTGCACACCAACCTGGGCCCCGACGACAGCCGGGTGGGTCGCACCGTGCTGCGGCTGGAGCGCGAGCTGCTGCAGGTCGTCCCGAACATCAGCCTGCGCGTGGACCCCGAACGGACCCCTGACGACTACCTGCTGGACGCCGTCCGGACCGTGTTCGCCTGCGGCAAGCCGCACTTCGTCAACCACCCGATGATGGTCGGCGACCTCGGCACCGCCTACGCCGCGGTCAGCTGCTACAACTCCCTGCGGGTCGGCGGCGGCTCGCACACCCTCGTCCGCCTCAACCTCAAGGAGACGGTGCTGCGGCACGTCGGCAGCACTGCCGACTTCCTCGACGCGACCCTGCCGCACTACGTGGAGCTCACCGCCGAGCTGATGGAGTCCCGCATCCGCTACCTCGTCGAGCGGGCCGGCTTCTACGACCACAGCTGGCTGGTCCACGAGGGCCTGGTCAGCCTCGACCGGTTCAGTGCCATGTTCGGCGTGTACGGCCTCGCCGAGGCCGTCGACCTGCTCACGGAGCGCGAGGGCGGCTCGGCCCGCTACGGCCACGACCCGGTGGCCAACGAGCTGTCGTACCGGATCGTCGAGCGGGTCGCCGAGCTCGTCGCGGCGCGCCCGATGCCCTACTGCGAGGGCAACGGCGGACGGGCCTTCCTGCACTCCCAGTCCGGCATCGACTCCGACGTCGACGTCACCGCGGGGACCCGGATCCCGGTCGGCACCGAGCCGCCGCTGTACGACCACCTGCTGGCCGTGGCGCCGCACCACCGCCTGTTCGCAGCCGGCGTCAGCGACGTCCTGGCCTTCGACGACACGGCCAAGAACAACCCGCAGGCCGTCGTGGACGTCATCCGCGGCGCCTTCGCCAGCGGCATGCGGGACTTCACCTTCAACCTCGACAGCAACGACTTCATCCGCATCACCGGGTACCTGGTGCGCAAGTCGGACCTCGCCGCGCTGCCCGAGCACGGGGCGCGGCACGGCAGCACGTTCCTGGGCGCCGGGTCGGTTGCCCAGTCGCACGTGGACCGGCGCACGCCGAAACGGGTCATCAGCCTTGAGTCCTCCCCCCGCCCTGCTGGCTGACGTCGTCCGCTTCTCCTGGGTGGACGGCCCGGGCAACCGGTTCGTGGTCTTCCTGCAGGGCTGCGGGTTCGACTGCCTGGCCTGCCACAACCCGCACACGATCCCGCGAGCCACGCCGCGCGCCCGCAGCATCACCGTGGCCGACCTGGTCGAGGAGATCCGCCCCGCGGCGCCCTTCCTCTCCGGGGTCACGGTGTCCGGCGGCGAGGCCACCCTGCAGGCCCCGTTCGTCCGCGCGCTGTTCACGGCACTCCGCGCGGACGACGACCTCTCCCGGCTCACCACCTTCGTCGACACCAACGGCTCGGCGCCCCGCGCGGTGTGGGACGACCTGCTGCCGGTCACCGACGGCGTCATGGTGGACCTCAAAGCCCTCGACCCCCAGGTGCACACCTACCTGACCGGGCACGCCAACGACCTCGTCCTCGAGTCCATCCCCCACCTGGCCCGCGCCCGGAAGCTCCACGAGGTCCGCCTGCTGCTGGTTCCCGGCGTCAACGACTCACCCGAGCAGCTCGGCCGGACGGCGGCGTGGCTGCTCTCCGTCGACCCCGAGCTGCGGGTCAAGGTCATCGGCTTCCGCGCGCACGGGGTCCGGGCGGCCGCGCGCGGCTGGGCCGAGCCCACGCCGGAGCAGCGCGAGGACTACCGGGCGCTGCTCACCGCGGCCGGCGTCCGTGACCTCGTCGTGGTCTGATCCGCCGGGGGCTTGCTCCACGAGCCGGGTGGGGGCAAGGTGATCCACAGGGCGGCGCCATCGGGGCCACGCCCGGTCCACCTGCGGGGTGCGGCAGTGCTCGCACGCATGACCACCATCCAGTCCGGCCCGGGGCGCCTCGACGAGGAGGTCGCCTTCGTCACCGGGACGAGCTCGCGGCGTTGCGCGAGCAGGCCACCGAGGCGCTCGGGGGCGACGTCACCGTCGAGGAGTGGGAGTCGCGGCTCCTCCACGAGGTCCGCCGTCCCGCCCCCGGGTGCTGCGTCCGGGTCACCCGCCTCCGGATGGACCCCAGCGACGTCGACAACGGCATGGACGTGCTCCAGACGTCGGTCGTGCCCGCCACGGAGGTGCTCGACGGGTTCTGCGGCATCAGCCTGTGGGCCAATGCACGAACCGGCCGGGCGGTCTCCGCCGTCGTCTACGACAGCGCCGAGTCCATCGCGGCGACGAGGGGCTCGGCCGCGCGGCTGCGAGCTGCCTCGGCGGCGAAGTCGCACGCCACGATCGAGGCGGTCGACGAGTTCGCCGTGCTGTGGACGAGCTGGGACCGACGCCTGCCGCCGCAAGGGACGCAGGTCCCGATGCAGGCGGAGGACGCGCGGCATAGCGTTGGTGCATGACCGAACTGCGCGAGAGCACCGTCCTCATCACCGGCGCGGCGTCCGGGATCGGCCGCCGGATGGCCCTGCTGGCCGCCGAGCGCGGTGCGAACGTCGTGGCCTGGGACCTCGACGGCACTGGCCTGGACAAGCTCGCCGCCGATGCCGGCGGAGTCGTGACGACCCACGTGGTGGACGTCACGGACCCGGACGCCGTCCGCCGGGCGGCCGTTGCGGCCGGACCGGTCGACGTCCTCGTGAACAACGCCGGTGTCGTCGCCGGCCGGCGCCTGCTCGACCTCACCGACCGCCAGATCGAGCGGGTCATGGCGGTCAACGCGCTCGCCCCGTTCTGGTGCACCCGTGCGGTGCTGCCCGGGATGGTCGAGCGCGGCCGCGGGCACGTCGTGACCATCGCCTCGATGGCCGCGACGATGGGGGTGCCCAAGCTCGTCGACTACGCGGCGAGCAAGCACGCCGCGTACGGGTTCGCAGAGTCGCTGCGAGTGGAGCTGGCGGGCGTCGCCCCCGAGGTCCGGACCACCGTCGTGCTGCCCTTCTACATCAACACCGGCATGTTCGCCGGGGCGAGCACCCGCATCCCCTGGCTGGTCCCCATCCTCGAGGAGGCCGAGGTCGCGGAGCGGATCATCCGTGCGGTGGAGCGCAACGAGGACCGCGTCATGCTGCCCCCCATCGGCCGGGTCGCCTTCGTCGGCCAGCTGCTCCCGCCGTCCTGGTTCGACAAGCTGGCATCGGTGCTGGGCATCCACGTGTCGATGGAGGACTTCCACGGCCGGGCGCTGCCTGCGGAGGACACCGCGCCGCCGGAGCCCCCGGAGTCGCCGGCCCGACCGGCGCGGCGGGCCGCGCGCAGCCGCGGCTGACCGCGTGCTCGGCCTGGACCTCGCCCTGCGCCTGCGCGCCGCCGGCGTCCGGTGGCAGCCCGCCCAGGGCGACCGGTTCGTCATCCCGTTCCGGGACATGGACGAGCAGACGTTCGTCCTCAGTGACCTCACCGTCGACGTCCATCACCTCCCCCAGGGCCCCGTGCTCGGCTTCAACGGGACCGTGGAGTGGGCGCTGGACAGCATCGAGCAGTCCGAGACCCTGTGGCTGCCCACCGAGAGCCAGCTGCGGGAGCTGCTCGGCGAGGCCTTCCGGCGGCTCGAGCGCACCAGCACGGGCTTCGACGTCGTCGTGGACAGCGGCGGGGCCGAGGTCCGGGTCGGCGGGGGCGACGCCGAGGAGGCCTATGCCCGCGCCCTGCTCCACCTGGCGGACGGGGGGTAGTCCGCTCAAGGCGGCCCCGGAGGCTCCCGATCCACCCCATGGACCCCGGGAGCGTGCCGATGCTGAGGACGACGCGCACAACGGCCGGCCTCGTCACCGCTGCGGTGCTGGGCGGGCTGGTGACGCTGCCTGCGCTGGCAGCCGAGCCGGCCGGACCCGCGGCTCTCGCGGACACGGCCGTCACGACCAGCGGGGCGATCGTGACCGTCGACGTGCTGGCGAACGACGTCATCCCCGACGCCGGCCGGCCGGTCGTCACCGTCAGCAGCCCCCCGCAGTCCGGCGCCGCGGAGGTGGCCGGTGAGT
>JALOLN010000321.1 GCA_025455945.1 Actinomycetes bacterium | reverse complement strand
GAGTTCGCCGCCCGCTGGATGGCCGGGGTGACCGCGTTCATGCCGATCCCCGCCGTGCTCAGGATGCCCCACCGCAGCGTGCCCATCGGCCCTCCCGTGTCCCGTCCCGTCGCAGCTAGGGTCAGCCTATGGAGTTCCGATACCTGGGCAGCAGCGGGCTGAAGATCAGCGAGATCGCCTACGGCAACTGGATCACCCACGGCTCGCAGGTCGAGGAAGACACCGCGCTCGCCTGCGTCGAGGCGGCGCTCGACGCGGGGATCACGACCTTCGACACGGCGGACGTCTACGCCGGGACGGTGGCGGAGTCCGTGCTCGGCCGGGCCCTGAAGGGCCAGCGCCGCGCCGGGCTGGAGATCTTCACCAAGGTGTACTGGCCGACCGGGCCGGGGCCGAACGACCGCGGCCTGTCCCGCAAGCACATCCTCGAGTCGATCGACGGCTCGCTGCGGCGGCTGCAGACCGACTACGTCGACCTCTACCAGGCGCACCGGTTCGACGTCGAGACGCCGCTGGAGGAGACGATGCTCGCCTTCGCCGACGTCGTCCGGGCCGGCAAGGCGCTGTACATCGGGGTCAGCGAGTGGACCGCCGAGCAGATCCGGGGCGGCGCCGAGCTCGCCCGGGAGCTGCGCGTGCCGCTGGTGTCGAACCAGCCGCAGTACTCGATGCTGTGGCGGGTCATCGAGGCCGAGGTCGTGCCCACCTGCCGCGAGCAGGGGCTCTCCCAGATCGTCTGGTCACCGGTCGCCCAGGGCGTGCTGGCCGGGAAGTACCGGCCCGGCCAGCCGCCGCCGTCGGGGTCACGCGCCACCGACGTCACCGGCGCCGACTTCATCAAGGGCTGGCTGCGGGACGACGTGCTCGAGCGGGTGCAGCGGCTGCGCCCGCTGGCCGACCAGGCCGGTCTCTCCCTCGCCCAGCTCGCGGTCGCCTGGGTGCTGCAGAACGACAACGTCGCGGCGGCGATCATCGGGGCGTCCCGGCCCGAGCAGGTGCACGAGAACGTCGCGGCGGCGGGGGTGGCGCTGGACGCCGGGCTGATGGCGGAGGTCGATGCCGTGCTCGACGGCGTGGTCGTGCGCGACCCGGCGCGGACGGTCAGCCCGGCGACCCGCCCCTGACCGAGCCAGGCGGGGCTGCTACGGCGCCGGGTGCAGGCTCATCGGCCCGTAGACCACCACGCCGTCGTCGAGCAGCACGACGTGGTCCACCCCCGCAGCCAGCAGGTCCCGCCAGGCCTCGCCGACCCAGGACTCGGCGTCGGCCTGGCTGGGGAACGCCGCCGTCGGCAGCGCCGGCCCCTCCAGGACACCGCCGTCGCGGGTCTCGTACCGCCACGTCCAGCCCATGCCGCCACTGTACGGGGCGCATCCGGGTCGGGCCTTTCGTCCTTTGACGGCGGACCCGCCGGCGTGGGACCGTCCAGGGACAACTGCATACGCGGTCATGCAGGGGAAGTCCGGTCGAAGTCCGGCGCTGACCCGCACCACCGGCAGCGCGAGGGGCGTCTTCGTGAGCAGGGACGCGCACGGGTTTCGTCACGCACCGCTCCCGAGAGGTCGTCCATGCCCGTCGTCACGTCCCCCGCCCCGCAGGGGCCAGGTCGGGTCACCCCCCGAGTCGGCCGCATCGGCACGGCCGTGGGCGTCCTGCTGTGCGCACTGGCCCTGCCCTGGGGCACCGCGGGTGCGGCGGCCGCGGCCACCCCCGATCCGGCGCGGGTGGGGCTCTTCGGCAGCCAGGACCCGACCTACGACGGCGCCTACCGGCAGTCCCTGGCCCTGCTGGCCCTCGCCGCCGCCGACGTGCAGCCGCCCCCGGCCGCCGTCCGCTGGCTGCAGCAGCAGCAGTGCGCGGACGGTGGCTGGCAGGCGTTCCGCCCCGACCTCGACGCACCCTGCGCCGCGCCGGACTCGGCGGCCTACGCCGGGCAGGACGTGAACTCCACCGGCCTGGCCGTGCAGGCCCTGGTCGCCGTGGGCGACGACGCGGGGGCCACGGCGGGGCTGGCCTGGCTGGCCGCCCACCAGTCGGCCGACGGCGGCTGGGCGTACTACCCGGATGCCGCCCCGGGAAACGTCTCCGACGCCAACTCGACCGCCCTGGCGCTGTCGGCCTTCTCCGCCGCGGGGGTTCCCGCACCCCGGGCGCCGGGCGATGCCGGCCCCCTCGACGCGCTGCTCGGCCTGCAGGTGGGGTGCTCCGGGGCCGCGGCGGAGCAGGGCGCCTTCACCTTCTTCGGCAGCGCCAACGACTACGCGACGGTGCAGGCCACGCTCGCCGCAGCGGGCGGCTTCCTGCCGGTGGAGGCGGGCACCCTCGAGGACGACGCCCCGACGCTGACCTGCCCGGCGTCCCCCGCCGCGACCGCGCCGGACGCGGACGCCGCCGCCGGGTACCTCGTCCGGCGGCTGCAGGCCAACGCCGGGGTGGTCCCCGACCCGTTCAGCGCGGACGCGGTCGACTACGGGACGACCGCGAACGCGGTCATCGCGCTGGCCGCGACCGGTCACGGCGCCACGGCCGCACGCACCGCCCTCGCCGCGCTGGCCGACGACGTCGACGCCTACGCGACGAAGGACGGCGCGGATCTGCCGGGTGCCCTCGCCGTGCTCACCCTCGCCGGCGTGGCGCTCGACGCCGACCCGGCCGACTTCGGCGGCACCGACCTGCCGACCCGGCTGGTGGCGACGCTGACCGCCGCCCCGACCGCGAGCCCCAGCCCGTCGGTGTCCGCCTCGGCGGCCCCGACCGCGCCCAGCACCCCCACCGCGGACCTGTCGGACGCCGCAGAGCTGGCCGACACGGGGTCGGGCACGTCGCCGGGGGCGAGCGCGGTCGCCGGGCTCGCCCTGCTCGCGGCGGGGGCCGGCCTGGTGGCGCTGGCCCGCCGGGGGACGCGGTCGGGATGAGGCACCGCCGCTCCCCCGGCTCGCACGCGGCGCTGGCCGCGGCGGTCCTCGTCGTCTCCGGTGCGGCCGTCATGGCCGCGGCCGGCCCGGCCGAGGCGACCGCCTACCGCTTCTGGACGTACTGGCACGGGACGGCCGCCGGCGGCTGGGCGTTCTCCCCGGTCGGCGCCGGTGCCCGGCCCGCTGACGGCACGGTGGAGGGCTGGCGCTTCGCCGTCAGCGACGCGGCCGGCTCGCGGACCCCGCCGCGCGCCAACGCGTCGTTCGACTCCGTGTGCGGCGGCACCCCCGCGGTCGAGGGCCGCAAGCGGGTCGGGCTGGTCGTCGACTTCGGCACCGCCGCAGACGCCCCACCGGGTCAGCGGCCGCCCCGCGGCATCGACACCTACTGCGCCGTCGTCACCCCCGACGCCAACGGCTACCGGGTGCTGCAGGACTACGCCGCGGTGCGCGCCGAGGCCGGCCTGGTCTGCGCG
>JALOLN010000126.1 GCA_025455945.1 Actinomycetes bacterium | reverse complement strand
CCTGCACCTCCTCGGGGACCCCCAGGCAGCCCTGCCCGTGGTCCTGGTGGCCGGCACCAACGGCAAGACGTCCACGGCACGCATGGTCGACGCCCTGCTACGCGCCTTCGGGCTGCGGGTGGGGCGCTACACCTCCCCCCACCTCGAGTCGGTGACCGAGCGCATCGCACTAGACGGCGTCCCGGTCGACGCCGAGCGCTTCGTCGCCTCCTACGCCGAGGTCGCGCCCTACCTCGACGTCGTCGACGCTCGGCACGACCACCCGCTGTCCTTCTTCGAGGTGCTCACGGCCATGGCGTACGCCACCTTCGCCGACGCCCCCGTCGACGTCGCCGTCGTCGAGGTGGGCCTCGGTGGCACGTGGGACGCGACGAACCTGGCGCACGCCACGGTCGCGGTCGTCACGCCGGTGGCGCTGGACCACCAGGCCTACCTGGGGGAGACGCTGCCCGAGATCGCCGGGGAGAAGGCGGGCGTGGTCAAGGCCGGCTCGTTCGCCGTCCTGGCGCAGCAGCCCCCTGAGGCGGCTCAGGTGCTGCTGCGCCGCTGCGCCGAGGTCGAGGCGACGGTGGCCAGGGAGGGGTTCGAGTTCGGCGTGCTGTCGGTGGTGACCGCGGTGGGCGGCCAGCTGCTCGTGCTGCGCGGCCTGGACGCCGAGTACGACGAGGTCTTCCTGCCGCTGCACGGCGCCCACCAGGCCCACAACGCCGCGGTGGCGCTGGCCGCCGTCGAGGCCCTCCTCGGCGGCCGCAGGCTGGACGCCGACCTCGTGCGGGCCGGGTTGGCGCAGGTGCGCTCCCCAGGGCGGCTGGAGGTGCTGCGCCGCAGCCCCACGGTGCTGGTCGACGCGGCGCACAACCCGGCGGGCGCCCGGGCGCTGGCCGCAGCGCTCACCGAGGAGTTCGCCTTCGACCGTCTCGTCGGGGTCGTCGCGGTGCTCGCGGACAAGGACGCCCGCGGGATCCTCGAGGCGCTGGAACCGGTGCTCACCGACCTCGTCGTCACCCGCACCTCCTCCCCCCGGGCGTTGGACCCCGACCGGCTGGCGGAGGTCGCCGTGGAGGTGTTCGGCGCGGACCGGGTGAGCGTGGCGCCACGGCTGGCGGACGCGCTCGACGAGGCGGTCGCGCTCGCCGAGGACCCCGCCCTGGGTGGCGCGGGCGTGCTGGTCACCGGCTCGGTGGTGACCGCCGGCGAGGCGCGCCGGCTGCTGCGGACGTCGTCCGACGACCAGGGCGGCTGACCGTCGTGCGCGTGCTGGCCGCCAGCGTGCTGGTGTTCGAGGCGATCGTCGTCGCGCTCGCCATCCCCGCGGCCCTGGCGCTCGGCTCGGCGGACCCATCGGCCGTCGGCTGGTGGTTCGGCGGGGCGGCCGTCGGCTGCCTGCTCGCCGCCGGCCTGCTGCGCCGGCCGGCCGGCTACCTGCTGGGCTCGCTGCTGCAGGTCGTCGTCGTCGCCAGCGGGGTCCTGCTGCCGGCGATGTACCTGCTCGGCGGCGTGTTCGCCGCGCTCTGGGTCGCGGCGCTGGTGCTCGGCCGCCGGGGGGAGCGGATCCGCGCCGAGCGCGCGGGCGGCGCGGGGGACGCGGGGTAGGCTGCCCGCCGTCCGCGAGCGTCGTCCTGCTGGGAGCACACCGTGTCCGTCGAGCGCACCCTCGTCCTGGTCAAGCCCGACGGCGTGGCGCGGGGCCTGGTCGGCGAGGTCGTGCGGCGGATCGAGGCCAAGGGGCTGCGCCTGGTGGCGATGGAGCTGCGCACCCTGGCCCCCGACGTCGCCGAGACGCACTACGCCGAGCACCGGGAGAAGCCGTTCTTCGGCGACCTGGTGACTTTCATCACCTCCGGGCCGCTGGTCGCGATGGTCGTGGAGGGCCCCCGTGCGGTCGAGGCGTTCCGGCAGCTGGCCGGGGCCACCGACCCGGTCAAGGCGGCGCCGGGCAGCATCCGCGGGGACTTCGCGACCGAGGTCCAGAACAACGTCGTGCACGGCTCGGACTCCCCGGCGTCCGCCGTCCGGGAGATCGGGATCTTCTTCCCCGGGCTGTGACCGCGCTGCCCCCGGCCGTCGATCAAGGAGTAGTGCACGGCTGCACCCGGTTCCACCGGTGCTCAACTCCTTGATCAACTTGGTGGGGGGGCCGCCGGAGGGCGGATCGGGCGCCCCGACCGGGCTACCATGGGAGGCCCGCGGCTGGCGCAGCCGCGCTCACTTCCCCGAACGCCCGCGACACCCCGGAAGGCCCTGACTTCCCCATGGCGAACAAGATGTCGTTCATCGGCCGCGACATGGCCGTCGACCTCGGCACCGCGAACACCCTGGTCTACGTCCGCGGCCGCGGCATCGTGCTCAACGAGCCGTCCGTCGTCGCGATCAACCAGAACACCGGCGGGATCCTCGCCGTCGGGTCCGAGGCCAAGCGGATGATCGGCCGGACCCCCGGCAACATCGTCGCCATCCGCCCGCTCAAGGACGGCGTGATCGCCGACTTCGACACCACCGAGCGGATGCTGCGCTACTTCATCCAGAAGGTGCACAAGCGGCGGCACTGGGCCAAGCCCCGGCTGGTCGTCTGCGTGCCGTCGGGCATCACCGGGGTCGAGCAGCGGGCCGTGAAGGACGCCGGCTACGCCGCGGGCGCCCGCAAGGTCTACATCATCGAGGAGCCGATGGCTGCGGCGATCGGCTCCGGGCTGCCCGTGCACGAGCCCACCGGCAACATGGTCGTCGACATCGGCGGGGGCACCACCGAGGTCGCTGTCATCTCCCTGGGCGGCATCGTCACGGCGCAGTCGATTCGGGTGGGCGGTGACGAGCTGGACAACGCGATCATCCAGTACGTCAAGAAGGAGTACTCGCTGCTGCTGGGCGAGCGCACCGCGGAGGAGATCAAGGTCGCGATCGGGTCGGCGTTCCCCATGCCGGACGAGCCGCACGCCGAGATCCGCGGCCGTGACCTCGTGACCGGCCTGCCGAAGACGATCGTGGTGGCCAGCGAGGAGATCCGGAAGGCGATCGAGGAACCGGTCAACGCCTTCGTCGACGCGGTGAAGACCACCCTCGACAAGTGCCCGCCGGAGCTCTCCGGCGACATCATGGACCGGGGCATCGTCCTGACGGGCGGCGGCGCCCTCCTCAAGGGCCTGGACGAGCGGCTGCGCCACGAGACCGGCATGCCGATCCACATCGCTGAGAGCCCGCTGGACTGTGTCGCGCTCGGCTCGGGCAAGTGCGTGGAGGAGTTCGAGGCCCTGCAGCAGGTCCTCATCTCCGAGCCGCGGCACTGAGCGCGGCACCGAGGTTGGCCCCGGCCCGCCCCGGCGTCCCCTCCACGGCCGGGTCGTCATGAGGGACACCCGCCGCACCCGCATCGTGCTGGTGGTGCTCCTCGTGCTCTCGTTCACGCTCATCACGCTGGACATGCGCGGCGGGGACTCCGGGCCCGTGGCGTCGCTGCGGTCCTTCGTCGGCTCGGTGTTCGGGCCGGTGCAGCGGGCCGTCTCCGCCGTGGTGACCCCGGTGGGGGAGTTCTTCTCCGGCCTCGGCGAGGACGAGCGGGCCCGGCTGGAGGAGCTCGAGCGGGAGAACGCCGACCTGCGCCTTCAGCTGCGCAGCAGCGAGTACGCCCAGTCCCGGGCGGAGGAGCTCGACAAGCTGCTGCGGACGGCGGGCCTGGGGCAGTACCCGATCGTCCCCGCACGGGTCATCGCGCTCGGCCCGGCACAGGGGTTCGCCTGGACGGCGACGATCGACGCCGGCACGAGGGACGGGATCGCGCTCAGCCAGACGGTGATCAACGGCGACGGCCTGGTCGGGCGGGTGAAGACGGTGACGGCCTCCACGGCGACGGTCCTCCTCGCCATCGACCCCACGTTCTCCGTGGGTGCCCGCCTGGCGGGAACCCTGGAGCTCGGCATCGCCTCCGGGCAGGGCCAGGACCCGATGGAGCTGCAGGTGCTGGACCCGCAGTCGCCCCTGGCAGCCGGTGACCGGGCGGTGACCCGGGCCTCGGAGACCTTCGTCCCCGGTGTGCCGATCGGCGAGGTCGTGACCGTGCAGGGGACCCCCGGCTCGCTGGTGCGCATCGCCACCCTGGACCCGTTCGTCGCCTTCACCGCGCTCGACCTCGTCGGGGTCGTGGTGGAGCAGCCCCGCACCGACCCCCGCGACGCGGTGCTGCCGCCGCGGCCCTCGGCCAGCCCCAGCCCCAGCCCGTCGGCCACCCCCGGTCCCACGCCG
Source organism: Actinomycetes bacterium (assembly GCA_025455945.1). Classification (GTDB taxonomy): domain Bacteria; phylum Actinomycetota; class Actinomycetes; order Prado026; family Prado026; genus Prado026. Next base: position 1,789 of record JALOLN010000126.1, on the reverse strand, counting down.
AGCGGCACGCCCTCGGCGTCCCCCAGCGGTGGGTAGGCCGTGACGTTCGGCCGGGTCCTCCTCGCCACCGTGCTGCTGGGCACCGCGGTGGTGCTGCAGACGGTGGTGCTCTCGCGCCTGCCGCTGCCCGGGGCGACGCCGGACCTCGTCCTGCTCGTGGTCGTCGGGCTGGCCCTGGTGCAGGGCCCGGTCAGCGGTCTGCTCACCGGGTTCGCGGGCGGGCTGCTGCTCGACCTCGTGCCGCCCGCCGACGGCGCAGTCGGGCGCTGGGCGCTGGTGCTGTGCCTGGCGGGCCTGGTCGCCGGGCGGTACGCCGACGCCGTGGAGCGCTCGACGATCCTGCCGCTCGTCGTCGTCGCCGGGCTGGCTGCCGGGTCGCTGCTGCTGTACGCCGGGCTCGGCTGGCTGCTCGGGGACCCGCGGGTCACCCTGGCGGCCGTGGCTAGGACCCTGCCGACGGCGGTTCTGTACGATGTCCTCCTGACGCCCTTCGTCGTGCCCGCCGTCATGGCACTGGCTCGGCGCGTCGAGCCGGAGCCCGCCTGGCACCGGCTGCCGCGGTGACCCAGGTCACCCCGGCCCCGGGAACCCCTGGCCGGCGAGGCACGTCGGTCCGGACGTCCCCTTCCGCAGCAACGATGTCAGCCAGCCTGGAGCCCGCCTCGTGAGTGACCGGTCCCGCCTGCGCCTCCTGGTGCTGCAGGTGCTGGTCCTCTCGCTGCTCGTCACCCTGCTCGCCCGGCTGTGGTCGCTGCAGGTGATGTCCGGCGAGGAGTACCAGGTCGCCGCCGAGTCCAACCGGGTCCGGGACGTGGTCACCCAGCCGGTGCGCGGGCTGATCCTCGACGACCAGGGCCGGCCGCTGGTCCGCAACCGTACGACGCTCGTGGTGTCCGTCGACCGCACCGAGCTCGGCCGGCAGCCAGACGACGGCGCCGCGGTCCTGGCCCGGCTGGCCGCCAAGCTGGGCACGACCCCCGTGGCCATCGTCGACCGCATCACGCTGTGCGGCACCGAGGGCGCGAAGAAGCCACCGGTCTGCTGGAACGGCTCGCCGTACCAGCCGGTCCCCGTCGCGCGGGACGTCCCCACCGAGGTTGCGCTGTCGATCATGGAGCGCCGGGAGGACTACCCCGGGGTGTCCGCCGAGCTGGAGGCGGTGCGTGAGTACCCCGAGCCGGCCGGCGCGAACGCCGCGCACCTGGTCGGCTACATCGGCCCGGTCACCGACGAGGAGGTCGCGGCCAGCCAGCAGGGTGACAACCCCCTGCACCGCAGTGACCTCATCGGCCGGGCGGGGCTGGAGGCCGTCTACGACGAGCAGCTGCGCGGCGTGCCCGGCGTCAAGCAGCTGGCCGTCGACCGGTCCGGGGCGGTGACCGGCACCATCGGCGAGACCGCGGCCGTGCCCGGCAGCTACCTCGTGACGAGCATCGACGCCAAGGTCCAGGCGGTCGCCGAGAAGGCCCTGCTAGACCAGATCACGGCGGCCCGCAAGGGGGAGACGTACAAGGGCCCCTACAAGGCCGACTCGGGTGCGGCCGTCGTCCTGGACGTGCGCACCGGACGCGTGGTGGCGATGGCGAGCTACCCCAGCTACGACCCCTCCGTCTGGGTCGGCGGGATCAGCGAGAAGGAGTACGCGGCGCTCACCGACGAGGCCGCGGGGACGCCGCTGCTCTCGCGGGCCGTCTCCGGGGAGTTCGCGCCCGCCTCGACGTTCAAGGTGGTCTCCACCAGCGCTGCGGTCCAGGCCGGGTACTCCACCTCGAGCAGCTACCCGTGCACC
>JALOLN010000125.1 GCA_025455945.1 Actinomycetes bacterium | reverse complement strand
CCGGCGCAGCTGGTCGGACCCGAGGTCGCCGCTGGCCAGCACCGCCACGGTGTCGGCGTCGGTCAGCCGCACCGCCTGGGCGATCGAGCCGAAGCCCCCCACGACCGGGATCCCGGCCTCGATGAGGGCCGGGCGCTGCCCGGGCGTGGGCAGGCAGGCCGCGACGACGGCGAGCCCGTGGTACTTCTCGGAGCCGAGCCGCTCGACGAGGTCGAGCACCTGCAGCTCGTGGCCGACGAGCACGACCCGGTGCAGGCAGTCACCCTTGCGCCGCTGGTGGTGCAGCCACCGCCGGAGCACGTACCGACCGACCAGCGTGAGCAGCCCGACGAGCGGGAGGAGGGTGAGCAGGTAGCGCCGGGCCACCTGCGCGTCGGTGAGGTACGCAGTGAAGGTGGCGGCCGCGGTCAGGCCGACCGCGGCGCGGCCGACCCGCCGGAACTCCTCCGACCCGATCCCGAGGAACCGGTACTCGTAGGCGCGGTTGAGCGCGACGGTGGCCAGCCACAGCGCCGGGAAGAGCACGCTCAGCAGCAGGTAGGACGGCCTGGTCATGGCACCGTCCCGGACGACGTTGGCGACGAGCACGGCCACCACGGCGGCGACCGCGTCACCCGCGACGACCAGGTGGAGGTAGGTGCGCTGCCAGCGCGGCTCGGCGTGCACGACGCGCAGCTGGCCGTCAGTAGCGACCGCCACGTGCCCGGCGGCGTCCGCCCCCGGCGCCGCGACCGGCCCACCCCGGTCGTCCAGCACTGCCATGGTGTCCCTCTGCCCCCTTCTGCCCGACACCGGGTGCGTCTCGCGCCTCCCGGCCGCCCGCGGGCGCTGTCCGGAGTCTAGGGACGCGTGATCACGCGACTCCACGCCGTGGCCGGAGAATCGTCCGAACGTCTGAGCCGAGGGGGAGAGTCGGCCGAGCCCCCGGTCACCTGGCGCAACCGCCACTGACTGTCAGTGACGAGATGTCCCGGACGGCGGCTGCACGGCGGGTCAGCCGGGATCGGTGTGGAACGTGTTCTGCGCGGCCTCGAGCCCCTGGCCGAGCAGCGCCTCGACCGCGTCCGCCGCGCGGTCGAGCAGGAGCGGCACGTCGCGCCGCTCGGCGGCCGTGAACGGGCGCAGCACGAAGTCGGCGGGATCCTGCCGGCCGGGGGGGCGACCGATCCCGACCCGCACCCGCAGGTAGTCGGGGGTGCCCAGCGACTGGGTCACCGAGCGCAGCCCGTTGTGGCCGCCCGCACCCCCGCCGCGCTTCAGCCGGACCGCGGCGAAGGGCAGGTCGAGGTCGTCGTGCACGACAACGAGCCGCTCCGTGGGCACCCGGAAGTAGTCGCGCAGCGCGGCCACCGGACCGCCGCTGAGGTTCATGAAGCAGGTCGGCTTCGCCAGGACGACCGGGACGCCCGGCAGCGGTCCGACCCGGCCCTCGAGCACTGCGGCCCGCCCGCGATGGGCGCGGAACCGGCCGCCGAGACGCTCGGCGAGGAGGTCGACGACGCCGAAGCCCGCGTTGTGCCGGGTGGCGGCGTACTCCGGGCCGGGGTTGCCCAGACCGACGACGAGCCAGCGCGGCGCAGCCACGGGGGGTCTGGCCGGCTCGGTGCGCCGCAGCCTCAGACCCACCCTGCCGATCAGGCCTCGGCCGGCTCGGCCGGGACCGCTCCCTCGGCCCCTTCGGCAGCACCCTCGGCCGCACCTTCGACGGCCTCGGCCGCCTCCTCGGCGGCCTGCGGAGCGGTGACCATGACGACGACGCTGTCGGGGTCGGCGGCGAGGGTGGTGCCCGCGGGCAGCGCGACCTCGCCGGCCCGCACCGAGGAGCCCACGGGCACGTCGTCGACGCTCACGAGGATCTCGGTGGGGATGTGGGTGGCCTCGGTCTCGACCGAGAGCGCGGCGCTGACCAGCTCGACCAGGCCATCCGCGGCGACCTTGCCGGTGATGGTGACGGGGACGTCGACGACGACCTTCTCACCGCGCTTGACGATGACGAGGTCCACGTGCTCGAGGGTCGACCGGACCGGGTCGCGCTGCACCGACTTGGGCAGGACCAGCGTCGGCTGGCCCTCGATCTGGAGCTCGAGCAGCACGTTCGCCGCCTTCAGCGCGAGCATGAGGTCGTGCTCCGGGAGGGACACGTGGGTGGGCTCGGTGCCGTGCCCGTAGACGACGGCCGGCACCCAGCCGGAGCGGCGCACCCGGCGGGCCGCGCCCTTGCCGAACTCGGTGCGGGGCTGGGTGTCCATGCGGATCTCGGCCACGGCGGGGTCTCCTCGTGCGGTGCTCTCGGGCGGTCGGGTGTCAGCCGCGCCGAGGGGGACGCCGACGACCGGACCGCGTCGATGACGGAGCCAGCCGATGGCCGCCTGGGCTCCCTCGCCGGGGCAACGCCGGGGAGTCTACGGGAGCGCCGCGGGCGGCCCCAAACCGGTCAGCGGCAGCCGGTCAGGTGTTGCCGTCGAACAGCGACGTCACCGAGCCGTCGTCGAAGACCTCGCGGATCGCCCGGGCGACGAGGGGCGCGATCGACAGCACGGTGAGCTTGTCGATGCGCTTGTCCTCGGCGATCGGCAGCGTGTTCGTCACGACGACCTCGGTGATCCGGCTGTTCTTCAGCCGGTCCGCCGCCGGACCGGAGAAGACCCCGTGCGTCGCGGTGACGATCACCTCGGCGGCGCCGTTGTCGAACAGGGCGTCCGCGGCCTTCACGATCGTGCCGCCGGTGTCGATCATGTCGTCGACCAGGACGCAGGTCCGGCCCCGCACGTCGCCCACGACCTCGGTGACCTTGGCCTCGTTCGGCACGTCCGGGTCCCGGCGTTTGTGGATGATCGCCAGTGGGCTGCCCAGCATGTCGGTCCAGCGCTCGGCGACCCTCACCCGGCCGGCGTCCGGTGAGACGATCGTCAGCCGAGAGAGGTCGACCCGGCCACGGACGTACGTGGCGAGCAGCGGCATCGCGAACAAGTGGTCCACCGGGCCGTTGAAGAAGCCCTGGATCTGCGCGGTGTGCAGGTCGACGGCCATCAGCCGGTCGGCGCCGGCGGTCTCGAACAGGTCGGCGACCAGCCGGGCGGAGATCGGCTCCCGCCCGCGGTGCTTCTTGTCCTGGCGGGCGTAGCCGTAGAAGGGCAGCACGACGGTGATCCGCTTCGCCGACGCCCGCTTGAGTGCGTCGACCATGATCAGCTGCTCCATGATCGAGTGGTTGATCGGCGCCGCGTGGCTCTGCAGCACGAAGGCGTCGGAGCCGCGGGCGGACTCCTCGAACCGGACGAAGATCTCGCCGTTGGCGAAGTCGTACGCGGACGTCGGCACGAGCTCGATCCCGAGGTGCTCGGCCACCTCCTCGGCCAGCTCCGGGTGCGCCCGGCCGGCGAACAGCTTGAGCGTCTTCTCCGAGGTGCTCCTGATCCCGCTCACCCGACCTGCTCCCTGTCGCCGCCCTGCTCCGGTCCCCGTCCAGGTTCGACCGCGCCGGCCCGGGCCGCCGCCTCGGCGGACGCCGTCCCCGGGCGCTTGCGCCCCACCCAGCCCTCGATGACCCGCTGGCGGGCCCGGCCGACCCCCATCGCCCCGGGGGGGACGTCGTCGGTGATGACCGACCCGGCCGCGGTGTACGCCCCGTCGCCCACGGTGACCGGGGCCACGAGCATGGTGTCCGAGCCGATCCGCACGTGGTCGCCGACCACCGTCTGGTGCTTCTCCACCCCGTCGTAGTTGACGAAGACCGTGGCCGCCCCGATGTTGCTGGCGACGCCGATCTCCGCGTCGCCGACGTAGGACAGGTGCGGCACCTTCGAGCCCTCGCCCACCGACGCGTTCTTCATCTCGACGTAGGCGCCGGCCCTGGTGTGCGCGGCCAGCCGGGTGCCCGGCCGCAGGTAGGTGAACGGGCCGACCGAGGCCTCGGCCCCGATCTGCGCGCCCTCGCACCACGAGACCCGCACCACCGCCCCCGGGCCCACCGCGGTGTCCCGCAGGGTGCTGCCCGGGCCCACCTGCGCGCCGCCGGCGACGTGGGTGGTCCCCAGCAGCGCCGTGTTGGGCCAGACCACGGCGTCCGGCTCGAAGGTGACGCCGGCGTCGACCCACGTCGAGGCCGGGTCGACCACCGTGACCCCGGCCCGCATCGCCCGCTCGACCAGCCGGTCGCGCAGCAGCCGGCCGGCCGTCGCCAGCTGGACCCGGTCGTTGACGCCGAGGACCTCCTCCGCCGTGGCGGCGCTGACCGCCGCGACCGGCTGCCCGTCCGCGCGCAGGATCGCGAGGACGTCGGTGAGGTACTCCTCGCCCTGGACGTTGTCCGTCGTGAGCCGGTCCAAGGCCGTCCGCAGTGGGCCGGCGGCGAAGGCGTACATCCCGCTGTTGACCTCGTGCACCGCCCGCTGAAGGTCGTCGGCGTCCTTGTGCTCGACGATGCCCGCGACCGTGCCGTCGGCCGTGCGCAGGACCCGGCCGTAGCCGGTGGGGTCGGGCAGGACCGCGGACAGCACGGTGGCCGCCGCCTCGGCGGCGTGGTGCGCCGCGACCAGCTCGGCCAGCGTGGCCCCGGTGAGCAGCGGGGTGTCCCCCGCCACCACCACCACCGTGCCGGTGAGGCCGGGCAGCGCCGCCAGCGCCAGCCGGGTGGCGTGCCCCGTCCCGTGCTGCTCGTCCTGGACGACGGCTCGCAGGTCGGCGCCGACGGCCGCGCAGGGCCCGGCCAGGTGCTCGGTGAGGTGGTCGCCGACCGCCTCACGGCCGTGGCCGACGACGACCACGACGTGCTCCGGCGCCAGCTCGGCGGCCGCGGCGACGACGTGGCCGAGCAGCGTGCGGCCCGCGATGCGGTGCAGCACCTTCGGGGTGGCGGACCTCATCCGCGTCCCCTCGCCCGCGGCGAGCACGACGACGGCGGCCGGACGGGTCGGGCTCACGCGGCTCCTCGACGTCGGCGGCGGGACCGACCGCAGGATACCGGCCGGAGGCAGGCCGGCGGGCCGGGCTCCCGGGAGAGGACTCGAACCCCTATAGGCGGCACCAAAAGCCGCAGTCCTGCCGTTGGACGACCCGGGATCGTGCGCCGACCAGGCTAGGGCACTAGCCAACCTACGGTTTCGTAGGTTACGGTGCCGTAACCGCAACAGCCCACGATCCCGGAGCGCGCCCGTGGCCAGCCCGACCCTCGACCCGACGCCCCTGCAGGACATCTACCCCTCCGACCGCCGCGAGGAGGTGCGCGGCACCCTCGGCGCCGAGCGCAAGAAGGCCTGGGAGCAGGTCGCGCTGTCCCTCTACATCGCGGTCCCGCTGCTCGCCCTGGTCGCGGCGGTGCCGGTCGCGCTGGCGGGCTGGGTCTCCTGGCTGGACGTCGTCCTCGCGCTGGCGTTCTACCTGGTCAGCGGGGTGGGGATCACCGTCGGCTTCCACCGCTACTTCACCCACGGCTCGTTCAAGGCCAACCGCCCGCTGCGCGTGGCGCTCGCGGTCGCCGGCAGCATGGCGATCGAGGGCCCCGTCGTCCGCTGGGTCGCCGACCACCGCAAGCACCACGCCTTCAGCGACCGTCCCGACGACCCGCACTCCCCCTGGAAGTACGGCACGGGGTTCTGGGCGGTGACCAAGGGCCTGGGCTACGCCCACGTGGGATGGCTGTTCGACGTCGAGCAGACCGACCAGAGGCGTTACGCCCCGGACCTGCTGCGCGACCCGGACGTCGTGCGGGTGAGCCGGGCGTTCCTGTGGATCACGGCGTTCTCCACGCTGGCCCCGGCCGTGCTCGGCGGCCTGCTCTCCTGGTCGTGGCAGGGGGCGCTCACCGCGTTCTTCTGGGCCTCCCTCGTCCGGATCGCGCTGCTGCACCACGTCACCTGGTCGATCAACTCGGTCTGCCACGTGTTCGGCAAGCGACCGTTCGTGGCCCGTGACCACTCCGGAAACGTCGCCTGGCTGGCCCTGCCCTCCTTCGGGGAGTCCTGGCACAACCTCCACCACGCCGAGCCCACGGCCGCCCGGCACGGGGTGCTCCGGGGCCAGCTGGACCCGAGCGCGCGGATCATCCGCTGGCTGGAGCAGGCGGGGTGGGC
>JALOLN010000124.1 GCA_025455945.1 Actinomycetes bacterium | reverse complement strand
CCAGCGCCTCGACCGAGCCGCAGACCAGCGTCGAGCCGTCGGTCGTGCCGGCTCCCTCGGCGTCACCCATGGCATCCGGCCCCGCGTCCGCTCCCGCGTCAGCCGTGCTCGCGGACGACAAGGGCGGGCTCGTGCCCCGCGACCAGCGGACCGAGCCGGGCGACGACCGCGACCAGCGCGACCCTTCGGCCAGTCCCCGGCCCGCGGCCTCTCACGACGACGACGGCGACGACCGGTACGACGACCACGGCGACGACGACCACGGCGACGACGACCACGGCGACGACGACCACGGCGACGACGACTGAACCGCTGGTCAGCCGGCCTCGGCGGGGCCCAGGTCCACCACCACCTGGGCCCCGCCATCGGGTCCCGGCCCCACCCGCATGCCGCCGCCAGAAGCCTCCGCGCTGCGCCGCACGATGTCGAGGCCAAGCCCCGACGAGCCGGCGGAGCTGCTGCCCCGGGCCAGCACGTCGTCCCCAGGCAGGCCGCTGCCGGCGTCCGTGACCACGAGACGGGCGCCGCCCCCAGGCTCGGCTCGCAGCGTCACGCTGAATGGCGTGCCGTCGGGTGTGTGCGCGAAGACGTTGCCGAGCAGGGCGTCCACCGCGTCGGCCAGGTCGGCCTCGGGGAGCCGGACGGGCAGCGGCCCGGGGTCGACGTCGAGGATGACGGCGCGGTCGGTGTCCTCGGCGAGGACGCGCCAGAACGCGGCCCGCTCGGCAACGACCGCTGCGGCGTCGCTGCTGGCTGTCATGCCTTCGCGGACCGGCCGGCGGGCCTCGGCGATGACCTGGTCCACGACCCTGCGACAGGTCGGCGACCGACTCCCGCTCGGCGTGCAGCAGCGCCAGGATCCGGCGGCCCAGGCGGTTGACGGCGTGCCCGGCCGCGGCCACCTCAGGCGGTCCCGCCGGCTGCAGCCGCGCGTCGAGGTCGCCGCCGCCCAGCCGGGTCGCGGTCGCGGTGAGGTCATGGACCGGGCCGAGGTAGGAGCGGGCCAGCCGGTCGGCGAGCAGCAGTGCCAGCGCGAGCAGCGCGACGGCGAGGGCGGCGAGCACGGTCCACGACGCGGCGACCCCTTCGCGCAGCCGGTCGGGCGGAATCTCGACGCGGATCACGGCGGTGCCGTCCGGTCGCCCGGCGACCGGGATGAGGACCTCCCGGCCGCTGCCGTCGAGGTCGGCACTGAATGCCCGCCCGGTAGCGGCCAGCTCCACGGCGTCGGTGCGCGGGCGCTCGGCCCCCAGGACGGTGCCGTCGCCGAGGAACACGGTGACCGGCAGGTCCAGCGCGGCGCCGACCTGGCTGACCGTCAGGGCGAGGGTGGTGGTGTCCACCACGCCGACCACCGCAGCCAGCGGCTGCACGCCCAGCGTGGCCTCACTGGTGGCGCGGTCGGCGGCGGAGGTGCGCACCAGGACGGCCAGCGGCACCACGAACGCGACGAGGACGAGAAGCGTCGCGGCCGCAACGGTCAGCAGGATCTGCCGCCTCACCGGTGTGTCACCGAGGGGGCTCGACGAGCTTGATGCCGACGCCCCGGATCGACTGCAGGTACCGCGGCTGTTGAGCGGTCTCGCCGAGCTTGCGCCGCAGCCAGGACAGGTGCACGTCGACGGTCTTGTCGGCGCCGCCGTACGGCTGTCGCCAGACCTCGGTGAGCAGCTCCCGCTTGGACACGACCTGTCCCTCTCGCGCTGCGAGATAGGTCAGGAGATCGAACTCGCGCGGGCTCAGCTCGACCGGCTCCCCGTCGAGGGTCACCGTACGGGCCCTCGGATCCACGACCAGGCCGCCGACGCGCAGCGTGGGATCACCGCCGCCCGGGCTCGCGGATCGGCGCAGCACGGCGCGGATCCGGGCGTCGAGCGTCGCGGCGCTGAACGGTTTGGTCACGTAGTCGTCCGCCCCCGCGTCCAGGGCCCGCACCACCGAGGTGTCGTCGTCCCGCGCGGTGGCGACGATGACCGGGACCGCGCTGACGGCTCGCAGCATGCGCAGCAGCTGCGTGCCGTCGAGGTCGGGCAGCCCGAGGTCGAGGACGACGATGTCCGGCTGCTCGTCGACGGCGGCGCGCAGGCCCGACATCGCGTCCGGGGCCGAGGCGACGGCATGGCCGAGGTCGCCAAGGCTGCGGATCACAGCCCGGCGGATCGCGGGGTCGTCCTCGACGACGAGCACGAACGGCACACCGGCACGCTAGCCGCGTCGCGGCGCGGACGGGGCGTCCCGGTCCGTGTCGGGCGGCCCTGCGAGACCGGTTGGTGCCGACTTGACCGCGCCTTAGCCCGGCGTTAGCCCGACCGGCCGGACCATCAGGGGCATGCCCCGCCGTGCGCTCTACGTCACCGCCTGGGTCGCCACGACGGCGGCCGCCACAGTCGTCGGCCTGGGCGCCGTCGGGTTCGTCCGGGCCGCCTCCGGCGACCCGACTGTGCGCCCACTGAGCCAGGCGCAAGTCGGCGCGGAGCTGGCCCAGGTCGCCGCGGAGAGTGCCACTCCGGACCCGCCAGCTCCTGCAGCCACGGCAGGGGCCTCGGCTCGTGCGGTCACTCCGACGCCGCGGTCCACGGCGAGCGCAAGGCCGTCGTCCGCGCCCCGGGCGAGCGCCACCCGTAGCAGCCCGCCCTCACCCACCGCGAGGGCGACCCGCAGCGCCACCCCCACGACGAGCACCGTCCGGGCGGCCTTCTCCTCGCCCGGAGGCAGCGTGGTCGCGGAGTGCCGCGGCGACAGCGCCTACCTCGTCTCGTGGAGTCCGAGCGGGGGGTACGTCGTGGACGAGGTGGAGCGCGGCCCCGCCGAAGACGCCAAGGTCCGTTTCGCCAACGGGGAGCAACGCGTGACGATCGAGATCCGCTGTTCCGGAGGACGCCCGGTGGCCGAGGTCGAGGCCGACGAGCACGACTGACCCATCACCTGGTGGCGCGTCCGCGGGGTCACACCCGCGCGCTCAGGCCCCACCACGCGCCAGAAGGCGGGGGACGAGGGTGGGGCCGGGGAGCGAACCAGGGTTGGGAGTGGCCCGGGGCTAGCCTCGGGGCATGGCCCGTGTCGCCTACGTGACCTACGCCGAGGACCCGGCCGACCCCGACCCGGACATCGACCTCGACGTCGCGGTGGCCGCGCTGCGGGCCGCGGGGCTGGCGGCCGAGGCGGTGCGGTGGGACGACCCGGCGGTCGACTGGGCGGCGGTCGACCTCGCCCTGGTGCGCAGCCCTTGGGACTACGTGCGCCGGTACTCGGAGTTCCTCGGCTGGGCCAGGTCGGTGGCCGCCGTCACCCGGCTGGCGAACCCGCTCGACGTCATCGTGCGCAACACCGACAAGCGCTACCTGCGCGACCTGGCCACGGCCGGGGTGCCGACCGTGCCCACCCATTGGCTGGACCCCGGCGACCCGGTGGCCCTGGACGGCGTCGGCTGGCCCACGCTGGTCGTCAAACCGGCGGTCGGGGCCGGCGCCAGGGACACCCTCGCCACCACCGACCGGGCGGCGGCGACCGCCCACGCCGAGGCGCTGCTCGCCGGGGGCCGGGGCGTCCTCGTGCAGCCCTACCTGGACGCCGTGGACGGCGAGGGCGAGGTCGCCGTCGTCGTCCTCGGCGGCCGGCCGAGCCATGCGGTGCGCAAGGTGCCGGCGCTCACCGAGGGCGGCCACGGGGACCCCAGCCGGCCCTATCCGCTGACCCCGGACCTGCTGGCGGCGGTCGGGTGCGTGCTGGACGCCGAGCCGGGCAGCCGCGCGCTCGCCTACGCGCGGGTCGACCTCGTGCGCGACGCCGCCGGGCGGTGGGTGCTGATGGAGCTGGAGCTGACCGAGCCCCTGCTCTTCCTCGGCTACGCCGACGGTGCGCCGGAGAGGTTCGCCGCCGCCGTGGGGGCACTGCTCGGCTGAGGACCGCCGATCGGATCCCGGGTCCGCAACGTGTACTGCAGGACGAGCACGGCGATCCAGACCAGGCAGGCACCGAGGATGTGCACGGCGACGACGACCCAAGGCAGGTCGGTGAAGGACTGCACGTAGCCCACGACGCCCTGTGCCAGCGACACACCCAGCAGCACCCCGGTCTGGCGGCGGGTGGCAGCGGGCGCGTCGGTGAGCCGCAGCGCCACCAGCAGGGCGACGGTCAGCCCGATGAACAAGATCACCGCGTCGGCGTGCAGCCAGGCCACCGTCCGGGCGTCGAAGCCGAAGCGGGACTCCACGTCGGCGTCGCCGGAGTGCGGACCGCTGCCCGTGACCACGGTCCCCAGGACGATGACCGCGAGGCCGAGGGCCACCAGGCCCCGGGCGATCCAGCGGACCTCGTCCCGGACCAGCGAGTGCGGCGGGCCGTCACCGTCGTCCAGCCCGCGGCGCCACAGCGCCACCGCGGCGGTGACCAGCCCGATGGACAGCAGGAAGTGCGCCGCCACCGTGAAGGGGTTCAGGCCGGTGAGCACCGTGATGCCGCCGAGGACGGCCTGCCCGACGACGCCCAGCAGCCCGACCGCGGCGAGCAGCACGAGCGGGCGGCGTCGGGGTGTCTGGCGCCAGGCGGCGACGATCGTCGCGATCACGCCGAGCAGGACGACGAACGTGAAGAGCCGGTTGCCGAACTCGACGTACTTGTGCCAGCCCTGCTCCTGGGCGGCGGCCGGGGCGATGCTGCCGTCGACGCACTCCGGCCAGGTGGGGCAGCCCAGCCCGGACCCGGTGAGCCGCACCAGCCCGCCGGTGACGATGATGCCCGTCTGGAGGACGAGGTTCGCCAGGAAGACCCGACGGGCGGCGACTCCTACGGCGTGCTCGGTCACGTGGCCGATCGTAGGCCGCAGGGCGGGCGGCTAGGCGGACAGGGTCCCGCGAACGACGCTGTCGCTGGAGTGCGCGGGGTCGCCGTCCATCGGCTCCAGCGACACGTCGACGACCGGGTACTCGGCCAGGTCGAGGTCCGCAGGCAGCTCGAAGGTCGTTGCCTGGCCCGGCTGGAGCAGGCCCAGGGACATCAGCCGCGACGCGTCCGGGGCGAGCAGCCACACCTCGTAGAACGTGTCGCTCGGGGCCGTGAGCCCGGCCACCTCGACGGTGAGGTCTCGTCGGTCGGCGGCCGTGCTGAGCACCGCCGTGCCCGACGCGGAGTGCTGCGGCAGCGGGTCCAGCGCGGTGCGGGCGACCACCGTTCCGGTGTCGCGGCCGTCCTGCAGAGTGGCCATCACCCCGGCGCCCACCGCGATCCCCGTGACCGCGGCGGCGGCGGCGAGCAGGGCGGCGCCGACCGGGCGGCGCCGGCGCAGCGGGACCACGGTGCCGTGGTCGGCCGACGTCGTCCCGGCCAGGCCCAGCTCGGCCTCGATCCGCCCCCAGACGGCCGGGGCGGGCGTGACCGGCCGGTCGCCACCGGTGATCGTGCGACTGGCGTGGATGACGGCCTTCAGCTGGTCGAGCTCGCTCTGGCAGGCGACACAGCCGGCCAGGTGGGCCTCGTCGGCAGGGGAGTCGGCGGGCTCACCGAGCGCGAGCAGGGCCAGCGATTCAGGATCACAGTGCAGCGGCACCGTCCACCTCCAACCTGCTCCGCAGCCGCTCAAGAGAACGACGGATGTGGGACTTGACCGTGCCGAGCGGCAGGCTCAGGAGGCTGGCGATCTGGGCGTGCGTGAGGTCCTGGTAGAAGGCCAGCTCCATGATCTTGCGCTGGGGCTCGCCGAGCCGGGAGAGCTCGTCGGCGAGCAGCACCCGATCGGCGACGAGGTCGGCGTCAGGGGGCTCGACCAGTCCCGGATCTACCCCCGGCATGGACAGGGAGGCTGCCTCGACGGCGCGCCGCTCCCTGGACCGAGCGGCCCAGCGGTCGGCCACCTTGTTCTTCGTGATGCCCATCAGCCAGGCCGCCAGTGTGCCGGCGGAGGGGTCGAAGCGCTCCCGAGCCTGCCAGGCGCTGACGAAGACCTGCTGGGTGACGTCCTCGGCGTCGGTGCGGTCCCCGAGGGACCGCAGGGCGACGGTGAAGACCAGGTGTGCCCAGCGGCTGTAGGCCTCCGACAGGCTCTGCTCGTCGCCGGCGCGGAACCCGGTGGCGACGTCCTCATCGGTGGTGGTGCTCACCTGATCGACGGTACCTGGAGTTCGCTCCAGCGTCGCGACCTCAGCCACCAGACCCACCTCCCGCCACGGGGAGGGCGGTGACCACCACGTTGTCCTGGTAGCCGCCCCGGTCCGGCAGGTAGGCGCCGCCGCAGGTGATGAGCGTGAGCCGGGGGGCACCCTCCCGGGCGAAGAGACTCTCGGTCGGCAGGACCGCCTTCGCCAGGCGCTGGCGCTCGACGACACGATAGGTGACGACCGAGCCGTCGGCTCGCGTGACCAGGACCTCGGCGCCGGGCCGGACCTGGCCGAGCGGGTAGAAGCCCCCACGACCCTGGGTGCGGGAGTCGCGGTGCCCGACCAGCACCGCTGAGCCTTCCGATGATCCCGGCGCCGGACCGAAGCGGTACCAGCCCGCGAGCCGGGCGTCTGCCGGGATCTCAACCTGGCCGTCGGGTGCCACACCGACCGGGCGGACGGCCACCGACACCCCCACCGAGGCGACGGTGAGTCGCACCGGCTCCGGCGGCCGGGCAGGAGTGGATGCGGGCGGCAGGGCTGCCTGGGTGGGAGTGGGAGGGGCGACGCTGGAGGTGGGGGAGGCGGCGGGCGCCGGCTCTTGCCAGGACCCGACACGGGCCGGCTCCCGGCTCCAAGCCCAGGCAGCCGGAATGCCCGCCAGCACGGCCAGGCTCACCACGAGCGTGGTGAGGGTGGCGGCGCGGCGGGACATGTCAGCTCCTCGGGAAGGGCCCCGACGGGAGGCCGAGGGTGCGGCCCCCCGCCGGGGATGTGGGTCAGGCGCGGTCGCGGGCAGCGACCAGCCGGGTGGTGGAGAAGGCCGCACCGAGCGCG
>JALOLN010000123.1 GCA_025455945.1 Actinomycetes bacterium | reverse complement strand
TCCTCCACGGTGTCGTGCAGCAGGGCGGCGCACAGCGTCGGGACGGTCATCCCGAGGTCGGCGAGGATCTGCGCCACGGCGAGCGGGTGGGTGATGTAGGGCTCGCCGCTCTTGCGCAGCTGACCCTCGTGGTGGTGGGCGGCGGCCTCGAAGGCGCGCTCGAGCTCGCGCACCTCGGCCTTGGGGTGGTTGGCCCGGACGGTTCGGAACAGTGGCTCCAGGACCGGGTCGGACGCGCCCCCCCGCACCGCCGCGAGCCGGGCCAGCCGGGCCCGGACCCGCGCCCCGGCGGGGCGCGTGGGCTCGAGTGGGGGCGGTTCGGCGCGTGCGGCCACGGAGGCGGGTCGGGTGTCGACCCCGCCCTCGCGCGCCGCGCCGTCGACCACCTGTCGGGCTCCTTGCTGCCGCCGGGCGCCCAGTCTACGGGCTCAGACGGCCATCAGCGCGTGCACGTCCAGCCCCGGGACCTTGCTGCGGCCCCCCAGGAAGGTCAGCTCGATGAGCACCGAGACGCCCACGACGACACCGCCGGCTCGGCGGACCAGCTCGGCGGTCGCGGCCGCGGTGCCGCCCGTGGCCAGCACGTCGTCGACGATGAGGACCCGGTCGCCGGGCCGGAAGGCGTCGATGTGCACCTCCACGGTGGCCTGGCCGTACTCGAGGTCGTAGCTCTCCTCGTAGGTGGCGGCCGGCAGCTTGCCCTTCTTGCGCACGGGCACGAAGCCCGCCCCGATGTGGTAGGCCACAGGGGCGGCGAGGATGAACCCGCGCGCCTCGATCCCGACGACCTTGTCGACCGTCCCCGCGCCGTAGTGCCCGACGAACTGGTCGATGACCGCCGTGAAGGCGGTGTGGTCGGCGAGCAGGGGCGTGATGTCCTTGAACACCACCCCGGGCTGCGGGTAGTCCGGGATGTCCCGGACCCGTCGCTGCAGCAGCTGGTCGAGGTCGAGACCGGTCATCGACGGCGTCCCTTCCCGGGTGGGCGCTTGCGAGAGCCGGCTGAACCCCCGCGCCGCGGCTGCTGGCGCTGGCCGGATGCGGACGACCCCACGGGCTTCGGCTGCCCCGACCCCGCGGGCTTCGCCGGCGCCGTGCCGACCGGTGCCGCCGCCGCGGCCGCGGCAGCGGCTCCCGCCGGAACAGCCACCTTGCCCGCGGCCTCCCGCGCCGCCACCCGCTTCGCCAGCGCCTGCATGGCGGGCTCCCGCTCCTTCAGCTGGGCGGCGACTGGGGTGGCGATGAAGATCGACGAGTAGGTGCCGGCGGCGAGGCCGATGAACAGCGCCAGCGAGAGGTCCTTGAGCGTCTCGGCGCCCAGCAGCGGTCCGACGAAGAGGATGGCGCCGACGGGGAGCAGCGCGATGATCGAGGTGTTGATCGACCGGACCAGGGTCTGGTTGACCGCCAGGTTGGCCGCCTGGCTGTACGTCATCCGGCTGCCGGCCGCCAGGCCTCGGGTGTTCTCCTTCACCTTGTCGAAGACGACCACGGTGTCGTAGAGCGAGTAGCCGAGGATGGTGAGGATGCCGATCACGGTCGCCGGCGTCACGGTGAACCCGACGAGGGAGTAGATGCCGACCGTGATCACCAGGTCGTGCGCGAGGGCCACCAGCGCCGCGACGGCCATCCGCCACTCGAAGTACAGGCTGAGGAAGATCGCGATGAGGACGAGGAAGACGACGAGGCCGGTCAGCGCCTTCTTGGTGATCTCCGCGCCCCAGGACGGGCCGATGATCTGCGAGGTGACGTCGTCGACGGAGGTGTCGAACTCGTCGGCCAGGGCCTGGATCATCCGGGTGTTGGCAGCCGAGCTGAGGTCCTGCGCCTGAACCCTGAGCTGACGCCCGCTCGTGCTGGTGAGCTCGGTGACGATGGGCTCGATCGCGCCGTTCGCGGTGGCGACGTCACGCGCCTGCTCCACCGTGCCCGCCTCGGTGGGGACGGTGAAGACCGAGCCGCCCTCGAACTCGATGCCGGGGTTGAGCCCGCGGATCAGTAGGGACGCGATGGCCACGAGCAGGATTGCGGCCGAGATCGTGTACCAGCGCCGCCGCTGGCCGACGAAGTCGTAGGACACCTCACCGCTGTAGAGCCGGTGCCCCAGGTCGCCCAGGCGCGACATCAGGCCTCCTTCGGGGACCCGGCCGGACGCCGCCCCCGGGTCGACGCGGCGGATGGGACGGGCTGCGCGTGCAGCCGGCGGGCCTCGACGCCGGAGAACCGCATGCCCTCCCCGTAGAACCGGGTGCGGGCCAGCACGGTCATCAACGGCTTGGTGAACAAGAACACGACGGCCACGTCGATGATCGTCGTGAGGCCGAGGGTGAAGGCGAAGCCGCGGACGCCACCGACGGACAGGATGTAGAGGACGACGGCGGCGATCATGGAGACCGCGTCGGCGGCCAGGATGGTCCGCCGGGCCCGCACCCACCCCGTCTCCACGGCCACCCGGAAGCTGCGCCCGTCGCGCATCTCGTCGCGAACCCGCTCGAAGTACACGATGAACGAGTCCGCGGTGATGCCGATGGCGACGATCGCGCCCGCGATGCCGGCGAGGGTGAGCGTGTAGCCGATGGTCTCGCCCAGCAGCACCAGCAGCCCGAAGGTCAGCAGCGCGGCGAGCAGCAGGCTGAACACGGAGACCAGGCCGAGCCCGCGGTAGTACAGCAGCGAGTACACCGCGACCAGGAACAGACCGAGCAGGCCGGCGTAGATGCCGGCGCGCAGCTGGTCGTTGCCCAGCGTGGGCGAGATCGTCTGGATCTCGCCGGTCTCGAAGGCCAGCGGCAGCGCGCCGTACTTCAGGACGTTGGCGAGGTCGGTCGCCTCCTGCTGGGTGAAGTCGCCGGTGATCTGCGCGTTGCCGTCGAGGATCGCCGACTGGACGACGGGGGCCGACACGACGACGCCGTCCAGCACGATCGCGAACGCGTTCGTCGGAGACGGGTTGTCGACGAGGTCGGCCGTCGTGGTGCCGAACTGGGTGGTGCCCTCGCCGTCGAAGCGCAGGTTGACGACCCAGCCGGCCAGGGCGTTCGTCGGGTCGATCGCCGCCTCGGCGCCGTTGATCCGGGCACCTTCGACCGCGACCGGCGCGAGGATGAACTTCTCCTCGCTCTCCCGCTGGCAGGTGACCATCGGCTCGGCGGCGACGTCGGCGGGACGCTGGCCGGGCTCGAGCGGCTTGGTGCAGTCCAGCTTGTCGTACTCGGCCTGCAGCTCGGGGGTGATCGTGACCGTGGGGGCCCCTGTGGGCGACGGGGTGGGCGAGGCGGTGGGCGAGGGCGAGGTGCTCGGCGAGGGGGTGGGCGACGCGCTGGCCGAGTCGCTCGGCGACGGACTCGCCGACGCCGACGGCGACGGCGAGTCGCTGATCGATGGAGTCACCACGGGGGCGGGGCTGCCCCGCTGGGCGACCGGCCGGAACGTCAGCCGGGCGGTCTGCCCGACCAGCTCGACGATGCGGCCCTGATTCAGCCCGGGCACAGCGATGACGATCGTGGCGTTCGCCCCGTTGCCCTGCGCGGACACCTCCGCCTCCGCGACGCCGAGGCCGTTCACCCGGTTGCGGATGATCGTGACGGCCTGGTCGATCGTCGCGTCGGTGATCGCCCCCTGCTCGCCCTCGGTGACCCGTGGCACCAGCGTGACGCTGGTGCCACCGCGTAGGTCCAGGCCCAGCTTCGGGGAGGTGGAGCCGGTGAGGAACATCCAGAGGTACAGCGCCACCGTCGCGAGGAGGATGACCGCCAGCGCGCGAGTCGGGCGCGGCCCTGCCGCCGTTGCCACGTTGCTGCCTTTCCTGCCGTCGGGGCGCGCGCGAGCCGCACGAGCCGTCGTCGAGTATCCCTGACCGAGCGGGGCCTACCGGTCAGGCCCCGGCGTCGCGGCCCGGCGCGTCGCCACCGCCGACGCCGTCACCGTCGTCCTCGGCCGCGCCCGTGGGCTCCGGGACGACCTTCGCCACGGCCTGCTTGAGGTAGGTCAGCACGACGCCAGGGGCGACCTCGAGCTCGACGGTGTCGCCGTGCAGGGCCCTGACGGTGCCGAACATGCCCGCGGTCGTCATCACCCGCGCACCCGGCACCAGGGCCGCCATGGTGACGGCCTGCTCGCGCTGGCGCTTCTGCGCCGGGCGGAGGATCAGCAGCCAGAAGACACCGATGATCAGCAGGAAGGGCAGCAGCGCGCCGAGCGACTCCACGCCGGGAGTCTAGGTCAGGTTGGCGGTCACTCCTCGTCGCCTTCGAAGAGGTCGAGCTCGACCACACCGCCGGCGCCGGGGAGCCCACGCGGGGCGGCCAGCCCGAGGTGGGTCCAGGCCGCGGGCGTGGCCACCCTGCCGCGGGGGGTGCGCGCCAGCAGACCGGCGCGCACGAGGAACGGCTCGGCGACCTCCTCGACCGTCTCGCGCTCCTCCCCGACGGCGACGGCGATCGTCGACACGCCGACCGGCCCGCCGCCGAACCGCCGGCACAGGGCGTCGAGGACCGCGCGGTCCAGCCGGTCCAGCCCCAGCTCGTCCACCTCGTAGACCGCGAGGGCCTCGCGCGCGACGGCGCGGGTGAGGACGCCGTCGGCCCGCACCTGCGCGTAGTCGCGCACCCGGCGCAGCAGCCGGTTGGCGATCCGCGGGGTTCCGCGCGACCGCCCGGCGATCTCCTGGGCGCCGCCCTCGGCGAGGTGGACGTCGAGCAGCCGGGCCGACCGGTCGAGCACCTGGACGAGCTCCGCCGGGGAGTAGAAGTCCATGTGCCCGGTGAACCCGAACCGGTCGCGCAGCGGACCGGGCAGCAGTCCGGCGCGGGTGGTGGCCCCGACGAGGGTGAACGTCGGGATGTCCAGGGGGATCGCAGTGGCGCCGGGGCCCTTGCCGACGACGACGTCGACCCGGAAGTCCTCCATCGCCATGTACAGCATCTCCTCGGCCGGCCGGGCCATCCGGTGGATCTCGTCGAGGAAGAGCACCTCCCCCTCGGCGAGGGAGGACAGCACGGCCGCGAGGTCTCCCGCGTGCTGGATCGCCGGGCCCGACGTGATGCGCAGCGGGACGGCCAGCTCCGCGGCGATGATCATCGCGAGCGTCGTCTTGCCCAGGCCGGGCGGGCCGGAGAGCAGCACGTGGTCGGGTACCGACCCTCGCCGCTGGGCCGCCGAGAGCACCAGTCCCAGCTGCTCGCGGACCCGCTCCTGGCCGACGAACTCGTCGAGGTTGCGCGGCCGCAGCGCGGCTTCCACAGCCCGCTCGTCGGGGGTGGCGGCGCTGGTGACCAGCGGGTCCTCGGCCACGTCAGGCCCGCCGCAGGGTGCGCAGCGCCGACTTCAGCAGCGCGCCGACGTCCGGGGCAGTGCCGGCGGCGACGGCAGCCTCGGCATCTGGGGCGACCACAGCGACGGCCTCATCGGCGTCCCGGCTGGACCAGCCCAGGCCCAGCAGCGCCGCATGGACCTGGCTGCGCCACCCGACGGCGGACGCCGGCGCGGCGGGGCCGGACGGCGCGCCCGTTGCGCTGAGGCCAGTTGCGGCGCCGAGCCGGTCCTTGAGCTCGAGGACGAGCCGCTGCGCCCCCTTGCGGCCGATGCCCGGCACGAGCTCCAGCGCCTTGAGGTCGTCGGTGGCCACCGCCAGTCGCAGCGCGTCCGGGCTGTGCACCGCCAGCATCGCCTGGGCCAGTCGGGGCCCGACCCCGCTGACGGTCTGGACGAGCTCGAAGACGTTGCGCTCGTCGTCGTCCGCGAAGCCGTAGAGGGTGAGCGAGTCCTCGCGCACGACCAGGCAGGTCGCCAGGGTGGTCTCCTCCCCCGGTCGCAGCCGGGCCAGCGTGACGGGCGTGCACAGCACCGAGAACCCCAGACCGCCCACGCTCAGTACCGCGGACTCCACCCCGACGGCACCGACCCGCCCGGTCAACGAGGCGATCACCGGTGGGCTCCGCGCGCCGCGGCGGCACTGGCGACGGCCGCCTCGAGCCGGGCGCGGGCTCCGCCGCGCCAGACGTGGCAGATCGCCAACGCGAGGGCGTCCGCCGCGTCCGCCGGCCGCGGCGTCTCGGCGAGGGCGAGCAGCCGGGTGACCATGGCCGCCACCTGGGCCTTGTCGGCCCGGCCGCTGCCGGTGACCGCGGCC
>JALOLN010000122.1 GCA_025455945.1 Actinomycetes bacterium | reverse complement strand
TCGTGGAGCAGGAGGTGCCGGCGGTGCAGGTCCTCCACCTGGCTCGGGCGAACGACCTTGACGAACGTCGTCCCCGCCGGGGTGGTCACCTGGACGACGGCCCGCCGTCCGGGCCGGTACACCGGGACGTCGAGGACCACGTCCGCGGCCGCCGTCGGCCGGCCGATGGAGGTGAGCAGCTCCGCGACGGACCGGCTGTCGCAGGCGGCGGGCAGGTGCGGCAGGAACGGGTCGAGCGGGTAGCGCCACACGGCCACCCGCAGGTCGTCCCGCTCGAGCAGGAGCGGTTGTGGGCGGTCGTGGGAGAGCTCGGGCAGGTGCGCCAGGGCGGTCGTCGCGGCGAGGGTCTCGGCCTGGTCCCGCGCACCCCATCGGACCGTGGTGCGGTAGGAGACCGTGGAGCCCGTCCCCGGCCGATGGTCGACCTGGGTCGGGGCCCAGGTCAGCAGCTCCCCCCCGGCCGTCTCGACGGCGGCGGCCAGCAGCTCCCCGGCCCCGGCGCCGGTGAGCAGGTCGAGCTCGGACGACACGACCACCACCGAAGTATTCGACCAGGCCGGCACGCCGGCCTCTCGTTGGATGAGAGGACTCTCATGGCCGGCCGGTGCATCGACTGGGGTGAGTGACGGGGCTCGAACCCGCGACAACCGGGACCACAACCCGGTGCTCTACCAGCTGAGCTACACCCACCATGACCGCCTGTCGCGGCCTCCCGAGTGTACCGGCTGGGCGCAGGTCAGCCGACGTCCCCCGGCTGAGCCGGGGGGATGCCGTACCGGGCTGCGATGGCCCGGGCCGTGGGGGTGTCCGGCCCGGGGGCAGGCACGAACACTGCCTCGCGGTAGTACCGCAGCTCCTCGATGCTGTCGAGGATGTCGGCCAGGGCACGGTGCCCGCCGTGCTTCTCCGGGGCGCTGAAGTAGGCGCGGGGGTACCACCGTCGGGCCAGCTCCTTGACCGTCGACACGTCGACGAGGCGGTAGTGCAGGTGCGCGTCGAGGCCCGGCAGGTCCCGGGCGATGAACCCCCGGTCGGTGTGGACCGACGAGCCGGCCAGCGGAGCGCGGCGCGGCTCGGGGACGTGCTCGCGCACGTAGGCCAGCACCCGGGCCTCGGCGTCCTCGAGCGTGGTCCCGGCCTCCAGGGCGTCGAGCAGCCCGGACGCTGTGTGCATCGCGACGACGACGTCCGCCATGTCCTCGAGCGCGTGCGCAGGAGGCTTGATGACGACGTCGACACCCTCGCCCAGCACGTTGAGCTCGGCGTCGGTGACGACGACGGCGATCTCGACGAGGGCGTCGCGCGCGAGGTCCAGCCCCGTCATCTCGCAGTCGATCCACACCATCGCTCCGCCGGCCATGTCTTCAGGCTATCCGCCGTTCGGCGGCAGCCCGGGGACCAAAGCCACCTGGGGCGTCACCGGTCCCGGGGGGTGGGATGGGGGCATGGCCGTCACCGCCAGCCTCACCTTCCTCGGCGCCGCCGGGACCGTCACCGGCAGCCGGTTCCTGCTCGAGCAGGACGGCACGCGGGTCCTCGTGGACTGCGGGCTGTTCCAGGGGTTGCGCGAGCTGCGCCGGCGCAACTGGGAGCCGCCGCCGGTCGACCCGGGGCACCTGGACGCGGTCGTCCTCACCCACGCCCACCTGGACCACTGCGGGTACCTGCCACGGCTGGTCCGCGATGGGTTCGCCGGTCCGGTCTACGCCTCGGCCGCCACCTGCGACCTCACGGCCGTGGTGCTGCGGGACAGCGCGCGGCTGCAGGAGGAGGACGCCCGCTACGCGGCCGAGCACGGGTTCTCCAAGCACGCCCGGCCGGAGCCGCTGTACGGCGTCGAGGAGGCCGAGGCGGCCATCACGCAGCTGCGGCCGCTGCCGTTCGGCTGCGCCAGCGAGGTGGCCTCCGGGGCGACGCTGACGCTCTCCCCGGCGGGGCACATCCTCGGGTCCAGTGTCGTCCACCTCGTCCTGGACGGACGAACCGTGGCGTTCTCCGGCGACCTCGGTCGGCCGCACCACCCGCTGCTGCGGGCCCCGGGACCGCCGCCCGAGGCCGACTGCTACGTGGTGGAGTCCACCTACGGGGACCGCGCGCACGCCGAGCCGACACCTCGGCTGGCCGACGCGGTGCGCCGGACCGTGGCCCGCGGTGGCGTCGTGCTCGTGCCCGCGTTCGCCGTCGACCGCACCGAGGTGCTGCTCATGGAGCTGCGGCGGCTGATGGGCTCCGGTGAGGTGCCGCGCGTGCCGGTCTACGTCGACAGCCCGATGGCCCTGGAGACCCTGTCGCTGTACCGCCGGGCGATCCGCGAGGCCAGCCCGGAGATCCGCCCGGACCTCCCCGACGGTGTCGACCTCTTCGACCCGGGGCACCTCGTCGAGGCCCGCTCGGTCGAGGACTCCAAGCGGCTCAACGACCCCGGGCACCCCTGCGTCATCGTGTCGGCGTCCGGCATGGCCACCGGCGGCCGGGTCGTGCACCACCTCGCGGGGCTGCTGCCGGACCCGCGCAACACCGTCGTCCTCGTGGGGTTCCAGGCAGCCGGGACCCGTGGCCGCGACCTGGCGCAGGGCGCGACGCAGCTGAAGATCCACGGCCGCTACGTGCGGGTGCGGGCGCAGGTCGTCGAGTGCCAGGAGTTCTCGGTGCACGCCGACGCCGACGAGACCCTCGAGTGGTTGCGGTCGGCCCCGCGCGAGCCGGACGCCGCGTTCGTGGTGCACGGCGAGGAGGCCGCGTCGGCCGCCTTGGCCGAACGGATCCGCACCGAGCTCGGCTGGGTCGCAGTGGTGCCGCGGATGGGGGAGCGGATCCGCCTGGGCTGAGGGTACTCAGCGGCCGGCGTCCTCCTCCCTGCTCGGGATCTTGACGTCCTCCAGGGGGCGGCGCGGCGTCGGCGGGGCGGGCGTGCCGTAGCCGAGCCGCAGCACCATCTGCGGGTAGCCGATGCCACGGGCCGGGTCTCGGACCAGCCAGCGCAGCTCGGTGTGCTCCAGCGGCTGGTTGACGAAGGAGGCGGACAGCCCCTGCACAGTCGCCACCAGCAGCACCCGCTGGAGGGCCTGCCCCGCGCGCAGCCACGACTCGCGGTCGTCGCGCGGGGTCGACAGCACGCCCAGCGTCGGTGCCCGCTCGAACCGCTGCACCGGGCGGCCCTCGACGGGGTGGCCGCGCCGCAGGTCCCTGATGGCGGTGATCGGGTCGCGGGACAGCGGGCCGAGGGCGTAGCCGGGGATGCCGTCCTGGTGGTCCTCGTCCACCCCGGTCCACTGCGCCGCCTCGTCCCCGAGGCGGGGGTCGAGGTCGCGCTCGAGGTCGGCGAGGTGGATCAGGTCGGTCAGCCGGGCACGTTCGAGCTCGTCAGTGACCAGGGTGAGCTCGGCCCCCTCGAGCACCGCCGCCTCGACCAGCGCCGTCGCGACCGCGGCCGGGACCTGCCGGTCCTCGAACGGGAAGCGGTTGGTGTGCCGCAGGGGGATGGCGTCGTACATCGCCCCCGTCATGCCCGCCCGTTCGCTGCGGCCGGAGAGCTCGACGTGCGCCAGCAGGGTCGCCCGCTCGGGGTCGGGCAGCAGTCGAACGTGGGGGGAGTACCCGAGGTGCTCGGCGGCGACCCGCAGGTTCAGCAGGGCGGACCCGCAGCTGATGTGCAGGCCCCGACCGTCGGGGTCCACCTGGCGCAGCTGCCGGGACGGGTCGGCGTACAGGTCGATCGACGTGCCCGCGGCCGCGAACCGCCACGGCTGGGTGTTGTGCAGCGAGGGCGCGGCCGTGGCCGCAGCAAGGAGCACGTCCTCCTCGGCGCCGCCGGGGCGGTCGGTGGTCGGCAAGGCCGCCTCCTGCGTGGGGTCGGGACCCCGGGGCTGTCAGGCCCGGGGCCGGACGACGGCGATGGGACTGTGCGAGTGGTGCAGGACGGCGTGGCTCACCGACCCGAGGAGCAGCGAGCGGAAGCCCCCGCGGCCGCGGGAGCCGACGACGAGCAGCTCGGCACCGGCGGACGCGGCGATGAGGGCCTTCGCGGCCTTCTGGTGGTCGACGCGCTGGCGCAGGTCCACGTCGGGGTACTTCTCCCGGTAGCCGGCCAGCGACTCCGACAGCACGACCGACTCCTCGGCCGCCCCGATCTCGCGCACGGTCTCGTGCGGCAGGCCGGCGCCCCGGCCGCCGGCGTCCAGCACCGGGGTGTCCCACGCGTGCAGGGCGGTGAGGCCGACCCCACGCAGCGAGGCCTCCTCGTAGCCGAACGCCAGCGCGGTCTCGGACAGCGGCGAGCCGTCGACGCCGACGACGACCCGGCCGGCCTCGGGCCCGGGCTCGACCGGCCGGTGCTGGGGCCGGATCACCACGGTCGGGCAGGGTGCGTGGGTGGCCAGCTGGACGCCGGTGGAGCCGACGAGCAGCTCGGAGAACCCGTCCAGGCCGCGGGACCCCACGACGACCATCTCGGCGTCCTCGATCCCGTCGAGGAGGGCCAGCGCGGCGGGCGCCGACACCAGGCGGGTGCTCACCTCGACGTCCGGGGCGAGCCGCGCGGCGTGCTCGGCCGCCTCGGCGAGGACGGCCTCCGCCCCCTCGCGCAGCGCGCCCTCGTTGGGCCCCGCGTAGCCGGGGGCGACCGGGACCGGGGGCATGGGCAGGGTGAAGGCATGGACGACGACGACGGGGATCTCGCGGCGTCCGGCGGTCGCGAGCGCCCAGTCCAGCGCCCGACGGCTCGTGTCCGACCCGTCGTAGCCGACGACGACCGGCTTGCCGCTCATTGACCACCTCCCACGGGACGGTCCCCTCCCGATGAGCGTCCCCGTGCGGCCGGGCGCGGGCCAGGGACGTTGGTCCCCCGGCGGGACCGGAGGGCACTCGTCGAGGCGCCGCTCCCTACACTGCCGACGACCCCCCGTAGCTCAGCTGGACAGAGCGGCGGACTTCTAATCCGCGGGTCGCGCGTTCGAGTCGCGCCGGGGGGACGCCGCTGACCTGCCCCCTCACCCCCCGTGGCGGTGACGATGTTGCTGCCAGGGCGACCACATCGTCACCGCCTCGGGGAGGCCTCCGGGTCGAAGCCGGGCAACCACCGCAGCAGCTCGGCGCGCACGGGGACGGTCGCCTCGAGCTGGCTGAGCACGCCGACGATGCCGAGCCACACCCGGTGCGTGAACAGGTGCTCGGCCGGCAGGTTGAGCTGCAGGGCGACGGCGAACTCGGGGTTGCGGGGGTCGTTGATCCGGGCGAACTGCGAACGCAGCCAGGCCCGGCTGTAGGAGAAGACCTCGTGCCGGGCCGGCTCGGAGAACGGCGCTAGGTAGTCGGCCAGCTTGTCCGTCTCCAGCCGGGCGCCGAGCCGGACGAACCCTTCGTCCTGGAGCCCGAGCAGGATCTCCTCGGGATCGCGGCTGAGCATCACCGTCATCAGCCGTCCGAAGGTGCGCGGCATGCCTCCGGGGAGGACCAGGACCGAGCCGAAGTCCATGACCCCGAGCCGGCCGTCCTCGAGGAGGCGGAAGTTGCCCGGGTGCGGGTCGGTGTGCAGCAGCCCGACGCGCTCCGGCCCGGACAGCAGGAACCGCTGGTAGCGGGTGCCGAGGAGGTCCCGGTCCGGCTGGGTCCCCTCCATCGCGACGGTGGCGAGGGGCACGCCGTCCAGCCACTCGGTGACCAGGACCCGGGGCGTCGCCTCGACGACGGCGGGGACGACGGCGTCGGCGTCAGCGGCGTACTCGGTGGCGAAGGCCCGCTGGTGGGCCGCCTCCCGGCCGTAGTCGGTCTCCTCGGCCAGGCGGGTGCGCAGCTCGGCCACGAGCGGGGGCAGGGCCAGGCCACGGGCGATCAGCGTCGTCAGCCGCAGCGACAGCGCGAGGGTGCGGACGTCGCCCAGCAGTGCCTCGCGGGCGCCGGGATACTGGATCTTGACGGCCACGGCCCGGCCGTCGGACCACACCGCCCGGTGCACCTGCCCGATCGACGCGGCGGCGACCGCCCGCTCCTCGAACTGGCGGAACCGTGAGTGCCAGGTGGCACCGAGCTCGTCGTCGAGCACTGGCCGTACCCGGTCGAACGGCAGCCCCGGGTTGTCCTCCTGCAGCGCGGTCAGGGCGGTGCGCCACGACGCCTCGGGGTCCTCAGGGAAGAGCGCCTCCACCGTCGAGAGCAGCTGCCCGGC
>JALOLN010000020.1 GCA_025455945.1 Actinomycetes bacterium | reverse complement strand
CCTTCGTCGTCCGTCCGTCGGGGGTGGGGCACGGGACGCGAAAGAGGATCCGGGCGGGGCCCGCCCGGCCGTCGGGGCAGGCGCCGGCTCGGCCCCGCGGACGACGTCGGCTGAGCATCCCTGCCGGGGTGCCACGCGGGGCGGCCCCCCCGTGCTCGATCCCGGCTCGGGACGCGCTGGGTCTAGGGTCGATCACAGGCGTTCCGCGGCGTCGAGATGACCAGGAGGCCACCGTGACCGACGACCAGCCGACCGGGGACGTCGCCCGGGACGTCGCCCAGGATGTCGCCCCGCCCAGTGCGCTGGGGTCGGGCCGCAAGCGGTCCGGGCCGGTGCGCACGAAGCGCCCCGTGTACGTCGACCTGCTGCCGCCGTGCAACGAGCGCTGCCCCGCCGGTGAGAACGTCCAGGCCTGGCTGGCCTTGGCCAAGGCCGGCCGCTACGAGCAGGCCTGGCGGCAGCTCATCGAGGACAACCCCTTCCCCGCGATCCACGGCCGGGTCTGCTACCACCCGTGCGAGGACGCCTGCAACCGCGCCCAGATGGACGGCGCGGTGTCCATCCACGCGGTCGAGCGTTTCCTGGGCGACTTCGCCATCGACCACGACTGGTCCTTCGAGGTGCCGCGGGAGCGCTCGGGCCGCCGCGTGCTCGTGGTCGGTTCCGGGCCCAGCGGACTGTCGGCGGCCTACCACCTGGCTCGGCTGGGCCACGAGGTCGTCGTCCGCGACAACTCCCCGCTCGCGGGCGGCATGATGCGCTACGGCATCCCGTCCTACCGCCTGCCGCGGCGGATCCTGGACGCCGAGATCCGCCGGGTCGCCCAGCTCGGGGTCCGCTTCGAGCAGGACCACGTGGTCACCGACCTCCAGGGCGAGCTGACGGCGGGCGGCTTCGACGCCGCCTTCGTCGCGGTAGGGGCGCACCTGTCCAAGCGCGTGGACATCCCCAACCAGGACGCCGGCCGGGTCCTCGACGCGGTGAGCTTCCTGCGCAGCGTGGAGTCCGGCGAGCGGACCCAGGTGGGTGGCCGGGTCGCGGTGTACGGCGGCGGCAACACCGCGATGGACGCCGCGCGGGTGGCGCGGCGGCTGGGCGCCGACGACACCGTCATCGTCTACCGCCGCACCCGCGACCAGATGCCCGCCCACGAGGAGGAGGCCACCGAGGCCGAGGAGGAGGGGGTGCGCATCAACTGGCTGCGCACCATCGCTTCGATGGACGAGCACGAGCTCACCGTGGAGATCCAGGAGCTGGACGAGCACGGCAGGCCGCACGGCACCGGCCAGTTCGAGACGCTCGCCGCCGACACGGTGGTCCTGGCGCTCGGCCAGGAGAGCGACACCCGCTTCCTCGCCAGCCTGCCCGACGTGGAGTTCGACGGCGACGTCGTGCGGGTCGACCCGCAGACGCTCATGACCGGTGCGCCCGGCGTCTTCGCCGGCGGCGACGCGGTGCCCAGCGAGCGCACCGTCACCGTCGGCGTCGGCCACGGCAAGAAGGCCGCCCGCAGCATCGACGCCTGGCTGCGGGGTGGCGCCGGGCCGGCCCGCGCCAAGCACGATGTGGCCACTCTCGACAAGCTGCACCTGTGGTACTTCGGCGACCACTCCCAGCGCCAGCAGGCCGAGCTCGACCCGGGCGTGCGGGTCCGGGCCTTCGACGAGGTGGTGTCCGGGCTGGCGCCGGAGGAGGCGAGGTACGAGGCCGGGCGCTGCCTGTCGTGCGGGAACTGCTTCGAGTGCGACGGCTGCCTCGGCTCGTGCCCCGAGGATGCCGTGATCAAGCTCGGGGTCGGGCATCGTTACCGCTTCGACTACGACCGGTGCACCGGCTGCGGGACCTGTGAGCGGCAGTGCCCGGTGTCCGCGATCGAGATGATCGCCGAGCCCTGGCCGGACGCCCCGGCTACCGCGGGCGGTGGGGGCTGAGATGCGCGCGACCATCGACGGCAACGAGGCCGCTGCGGACGTCGCCTACCGGCTCAATGAGCTCTGCGCGATCTACCCGATCACGCCGTCCTCGACGATGGCCGAGCTGGCTGACGAGTGGTCCAGCCATGGCCGGACGAACGTGTGGGGGACGGTGCCCACGGTCATCGAGATGCAGAGCGAGGGCGGTGCCGCGGGCGCCCTGCACGGCGCCCTGCAGGCAGGCGCCCTGGCGACGACGTTCACCGCGTCACAGGGCCTGCTGCTGATGATCCCGAACATGTACAAGATCGCCGGGGAGCTCACCTCGTCGGTCATCCACGTCGCCGCGCGCTCGCTCGCCGCGCAGGGCCTGTCCATCTTCGGCGACCACCAGGACGTCATGGCGGTCCGCCAGACCGGCTTCGCGCTGCTGTCCTCGGGGTCGGTCCAGGAGGCCCACGACTTCGCCCTCGTCGCGCAGGCTGCCACGCTGCGGGCCCGGGTGCCCGTCGTGCACTTCTTCGACGGGTTCCGCACGTCGCACGAGCTGAACACCATCGATCTGCTGGACGACGACGTGCTGCGCGCCGTCGTACCGGAGGAGCTGGTGCGGGCCCACCGGCAGCGCTCGCTCTCCCCCGAGCGACCGGTGGTGCGGGGCACGGCGCAGAACCCCGACGTCTACTTCCAGGCACGCGAGACCGTCAACCCCTTCTACGCTGCGACCCCGGGCATCGTGCAGGACGTCATGGACGAGCTGGCCGCCCATACCGGCCGCGGCTACCGGCTCGCCGAGTACGACGGCCACCCCGAGGCCGAGCGGGTCGTGGTGATCATGGGGTCCGGGGGACAGACCGTCACCGAGACCGTCCGGCACCTGATCGCCGCCGGAGAGCGGGTCGGGGTGGTGCGGCTGCGGCTCTACCGCCCCTTCCCGGCCGAGCAGCTGCTGGCGGCCCTGCCGCCCATGACCCGCACCGTCGCTGTCCTCGACCGTACCAAGGAGCCGGGGTCTGGCGGCGAGCCCCTCTTCCTCGACGTGGTCGCCGCGCTCTCCGAGGGCGTCGCCACCGGAGCGGTCGGGGCGATGCCGCGTGTGGTGGGCGGTCGCTACGGCCTGTCGTCGAAGGAGTTCACCCCTGGCATGGTCGCGGGGGTGTACGCCGCGCTGGCGCAGCCGGGGCCGCCCACGCGGTTCACCGTCGGCATCCGTGACGATGTCAGCGGGAGCTCCCTCGACTACGACCCCGACCTCGACATCGAGGACGACCAGACCCTGCGAGCGGTCTTCTTCGGCCTCGGCTCCGACGGCACCGTGGGCGCCAACAAGAACACCATCAAGATCCTCGGGGCCGACGAGTCCGTCCACGCCCAGGCCTACTTCGTCTACGACTCCAAGAAGTCCGGCGGGAGCACGATCTCGCACCTGCGCTTCGGGCCGCACCCGATCCGTGCGCCGTACCTCGTCCGCCAGGCCGGCTTCGTCGGCTGCCACCACCTCAACCTGCTCGAGAAGCTCGACGTCCTCGCCGTCGCCCGCCCGGGCGGCACCCTGCTGCTCAACGCACCGCTGCCCACCGACGAGGTGTGGGGATCCCTGCCGGGGCCCATCCAGGCGCAGATCGTGGCCAAGGGGCTGCGGCTGTTCGCGATCGACGCCGGCCGGGTCGCACGGGACGCGGGCCTCCCCGGGCGCACGAACACCGTGCTGCAGACCTGCTTCTTCGCCATCTCCGGGGTGCTCCCCCGCGAGGAGGCGATCGCCCAGGTGAAGGCGGCGATCCGCAAGACCTACGCCCGCCGGGGGCTGGAGGTGGTCGCGCGCAACGAGGCGGCCGTGGACGCGGCACTTGGTCAGCTGCACGAGATCCCGGTGCCTGCAGCCGCGACGTCCCAGCGGCCGCTGCCGCCCGTGGTGGCCGCCTCGGCCCCGGAGTTCGTGCGGACCGTGACCGCCGCGATGATGGCCGGCCGCGGTGACGAGCTGCCTGTCAGCGCCCTGCCGGTGGACGGCACCTGGCCGAGCGGCACGACGGCGTACGAGAAGCGGCGGATCTCCGACCGGGTCGCCCACTGGGACCCGGACGCGTGCATCCAGTGCGGCAACTGCGCCTTCGTGTGCCCGCATGCCGTGATCCGGGCGAAGTTCTTCGACACCGACCAGCTAGCCGGAGCGCCCGAGGGCTTCCCGTCCGCGCCGCTCAACGCCACCGGGCTGCCCGACAGCCGCTACACGCTCCAGGTGTACACCGAGGACTGCACCGGCTGCGGGCTGTGTGTCGAGGCGTGCCCGATCACCGCGGTGCCGGGCACCGGCGTCAAGGCGATCAACCTCACCGACGACGGGGCGGTGATGGAGGCCGGCGCGAGGAACGTGGCCTTCTTCGAGACGCTCCCAGTCAACCCCCGCAACCGGGTGGACCTCGGCACCGTGCGGGGCGCGCAGTTCCTCGAGCCGCTCTTCGAGTTCTCCGGGGCCTGCGCGGGCTGCGGCGAGACGCCGTACCTCAAGCTGCTGACCCAGCTCT
Source organism: Actinomycetes bacterium (assembly GCA_025455945.1). Taxonomy (GTDB): domain Bacteria; phylum Actinomycetota; class Actinomycetes; order Prado026; family Prado026; genus Prado026. The sequence continues at coordinate 14,381 of JALOLN010000020.1, read as the reverse complement.
TCGGCGACCGGGCGGTCGTGGCCAACGCCACCGGCTGCTCCTCGATCTACGGCGGCAACCTGCCGACGACGCCGTGGGCGAAGAACGCCGAGGGCCGCGGCCCGGCCTGGTCGAACTCGCTGTTCGAGGACAACGCCGAGTTCGGGCTCGGCATGCGGCTGGCCGCCGACCTGCACACGCGGCTGGCGCGGCAGCGGCTGACCGAGCTGCGCGAGGACGTCGGGGCCGACCTGGCCGACGCGATCCTCGGCTCCGAGCAGGTCCGGGAGTCCCAGCTGGGCGCGCAGCACGAGCGGCTCGCCGCGCTGCGCCGGCGCCTGGACGAGCTGGCCGCCGGGCCGCACGCTGCCATGGTGGCCGACCTGCGCAGCGTCGCGGACCACCTGCTGCGGCGCAGCGTGTGGATCGTCGGCGGCGACGGCTGGGCCTACGACATCGGGTCGGCAGGGCTCGACCATGTGCTCGCCAGCGGCCGCGACGTCAACGTGCTGGTCATGGACACCGAGGTCTACTCCAACACCGGCGGCCAGTCGTCGAAGGCCACCCCGCTGGCCGCGGTCGCGAAGTTCGCCAGCGCCGGGAAGACGGCCGCCAAGAAGGATCTCGCCCTCCAGGCCATCGCCTACGGCAGCGTGTACGTCGCCCGGGTCGCCATGGGGGCTGACCCTCAGCAGACGCTCCGCGCCTTCCGGGAGGCCGAGGCGTACGACGGCCCGTCCCTGATCATCGCCTACAGCCACTGCATCGCCCACGGCATCGACATGAGCAAGGGCCTGGACCAGCAGAAGCGGGCCGTCACCTCGGGGCACTGGCCGCTCGTGCGCTACGACCCGACGCTGAAGGCGAGAGGTGACAACCCGTTCATGCTCGACTCGCCGCGCCCGACGATCCCGCTGCGTGACTACGTCTACCGCGAGCTGCGCTACCGGGCGCTGCGCAACGCGGCCCCCGACGAGGCCGAGCGGCTGCTGAAGCTGGCGCAGGACGCGGTCGACCAGCGGTGGGCGACCTACGAGGAGATGGCCACGCGGAGTGCTGCGGGGTTCATCCCCGACGCCCGCCGCAAGGCCTCCGCGGACGGGAGGACGTTGTGGACCTGACCACGCCGTACCTGGGGCTCACCCTGCGCAGCCCGATCGTCGCCTCCGCCTCCCCGGTCTCGGTCTCCCTCGACGGGGTACGGCGGGTGGCCGACGCCGGTGCCGGGGCGGTCGTGCTCTACTCCCTCTTTGAGGAGCAGGTGCGCGCCCAGGAGATCGCGGACCTGCTCATCACCGAGGTGCACGAGGAGTCATTCGGTGAGGCGCGCGACTACCTGCCGTCGGGGCCCACGGTCGGGCACGCGGGCGCGACGCCGTACCTCCGACACCTGGAGCGGGCGGCACATGCCGTCGACGTCCCCGTGATCGCCTCGCTCAACGGCAGCACCCCCGGTGGCTGGACGTCGATCGCCACCTCGCTGGAGTCAGCCGGTGCGGCCGCGCTCGAGCTCAACATCTACGCCGTGCCGGGCGACGAGGGACTCTCCGGGCCCGACGTGGAGCAGCGCCACCTGGAGATCCTGGCCGGGGTTCGGGCGGCGGTGTCCATCCCGGTGGCGGTCAAGCTCAGCCCGTACTTCTCCTCGGTCGCCGCGGTCGCCTCGGCCCTGGACGCCGCGGGCGCGGACGGGCTGGTGCTGTTCAACCGGTTCCTGCAGCCCGACGTCGACACCGAGGTGATCCGGGTGGTGCCCGGGGTGACCCTGTCATCGCCCGTGGAGGCCCGGCTGCCACGGACCTGGATCGCGATCCTCCGCGACCGGGTGCGCGGCTCGCTCGCGGCGACCACCGGGGTGGAGTCCCCCGAGGACGTCGTCGCGTACCTGCTCGCCGGGGCCGACGTGGTGATGACCGCGTCGGCGCTGCTGCGGCACGGGCCGGCGTACGTCGAGGTGCTCACCCGCGGGCTGGAGTCCTGGCTGGAGCGCAAGGGCTACGGCTCGGTCGACCAGATGCGGGGTCTGCTGGCCGTGCGCGACCGTGCGACCGCCGGGGCAGCGGCCCGGGCGGGGTACGTCGCAGCGCTGCAGGAGGCACAAGGGGTGTACGGCTCGCTGGCGTGGTGACGGGTGGCGCGCCACGAGGAAGACTGTTCCCGTGCTTGTTCCCGTGGACGGCCACCACCTGCGCACGGTTGACGTCGGCCGCGGCACCCCGCTGCTCCTGCACGACGGCTGGGTCGCCTCCTGGGACCTGTGGCTGCCGCTCATCGAGCTTCTCCAGCACGACTGGCGGTGCCTCGCCCTCGACCACCGTGGCACCGGGGCGAGCACGTTCCCGGCTGAGGCCATCGCCCGCCAGTCGCTCGTGGACGACGTCTTCCGGGTGCTCGATGCCCACCAGGTCGGGCGGTGCGTCGTGGCCGGGGAGTCGCTCGGCTCCCTCGTGGTGCTCCAGGCCGTCCTGCAGGACCCCTCGCGGTTCGAGGGACTCGTGCTCGTGGGCGGGTTCCCGCGGACCCTGCCGGTGAGCCCATCGACGGGTGAGGCGGTGCTCGCCGACTGGCCCGGCTACGTGGACTCCTTCGTCTCCGCCTGCCTGCCCGAACCGGACGCCGGGCCGCTGCACCGGTGGGGTGTGCAGACGCTGCTTCCCGCCGGGCCCGAGGCGGCCGTACGGATGACAGCGGTGCACGCAGGAGTCGCACCCGACCTCGCCGCCGTGCCCGTGCCGACGCTGGTCGTGCACGGCGCCCTCGATGCCATCGCGCCCCTGGCCGGAGCGCACGAGCTGGCGGCGGCCATCCCCGACGCCCGCCTCGTCGTGCTCGACGACGCCGGGCACGTGCCGATCCTCACCCGTCCCCGTCAGGTCGCGGACGCCGTCACGGCATGGTGGTCCGACGTGCTGGCGGCCCAGGACACGCAACTGCCACGGCAGTCGCGGGTCGAGCTCCCGCCCGAAGGGCCGTCGGCTCCGTAGCGGTCAGGCGGGATGGATGTTCTGGTTGCCTCGGAAGGTGTTCCTCGGGTCGTAGGTGGCCTTGACGGAGGCGAGGCGCCGGTAGTTGGTGTCGCCGAAGGCAGCGCGGACGCGGTCCTGGCCCTCGGCGCCGATGAAGTTGAGGTAGACCCCGCCGTTGGTGTGAGGGGCGATGTCGCGGCGGAAGTCGCGGACCCAGGCGATGTTGGCTGGGGCGTCCGCGGGGTTGTCCCAGACCGCGAAGGGGTGGCTGACCCACCGTGTGGAGCGGTGGGACAGGGGGGTGGCGCCGTCGGGTACGTCGGTGATCGCCCCGCCCCAGGCGGCGAGGAGTTGCTGGGTCAGCGGGGAGGTCCGGTTCGCTCCCGCCCGCAGGAAGATGTCCATCGCCTGGTCGTCGAAGGTGTCGTGGTAGTCCGCGCTCCAGTAGTGGTGGAACCCGGGCGGATCGGTGAGCATGATCTGGAACTCCGTGTAGGGCATCGGCCCGATCAGGTTCACCGCCGGGTCCATCCCGACCAGGGGCCGCAGGACGTCGGCGCCTTCGTCGACCTCCCCGGCGTAGCAGACGGCCACGGCCAGCAGGGGGCGTCCGACGAGGTGAGCGGGCATGAACTCCTCGGGTGGGCCGGTGAGGATCACCAGGGCGCTGCCTAGGGCGTTCGGTGCGTGCCGCACGAGGTCGCGGTAGGCGCGTGCCACGTCGCGGGCATCCTCCAGCGGCCAGGCGAGGAGCCCGGCGAGAACAGTCGGGCCGATGGGGTGGAGCCGGAACTGGAAGGAGGTGGCGACCCCGAAGTTCCCGCCGCCGCCGTGCAGTGCCCAGAACAGGTCGGGGTGGCTGGACTCCGAGGCGTGGATCTGCCGACCGTCGGCGGTGACCAGATCGACGGACAGCAGGTTGTCGCACGCCAGGCCGAGCGCCCGGGACAGCCAGCCGTCACCGCCGCCGAGGGTGAATCCGGCGACACCGGTGGAGGTGGCGCGCCCCCCCGTGACCGCCAGACCGTGCTCCTGCGCGGCGGCATCGAAGTCCCCCCAGGTGACACCCGCGCCGACCTGGGCGGTGCGCTGGCCGGGGTCGATCGTCACGTCATTCATCGGCCGGACGTCGATGACGAGCCCGCCGTCGTTCGTGGACAGACCGGCGACGGAGTGCCCGCCCGCCCGGACTGCGATGTCGAGGTTCCGGTCGCGGGCCACGCCGAGGGCCTCGACCACGTCGTGCGGGCTGTCGCACATCGCGATCACGGCTGGGTGCTTGTCGATGGAGCGGTTGAACAGGGCGCGGGCCTCGTCGTATTCGGGGTCCGCAGACGTCAGTGTCCGCATGGGGGGCCTCCAGGGGCTGCGGTGCGGCACAGCTGCTGAGGTAGGTAAGGCTTGCCTTCTTCGCCGCGCGGGTCAAGACTCCTCGAAGCACCACCCCGGCCGCCGGGTCCTCCGGCGGCACCTGCCCCTACCTGGGGGCTGAGAGGGAAGGGAGTGGACATGCCCCTGTTCATGGATGTGCACCACATCGACGGCGGGGTGTCCGCCAGCGACGTCGCGGGCGCCCACGCCAAGGACGTGGAGACCCAGGACAAGTACGGCGTGGACTACCGGCACTACTGGGTCGATGAGGGGGCCGGGAAGATCTTCTGCCTGGTCGAGGCGCCGAGCGCCGAGGCCGCCGCGACGGTCCACCGCGAGGCCCACGGCCTTGTCGCCGACGAGATCTACCAGGTCAGCGAGGGCTGAGCCCCGCGAGGGAGGCCGCTGTGAGCGGATTCGTTCAGGTCGTCGAATGGACCACGTCCCAGATCGAGGAGATGAGGAGGTTCAACGAGGAGTGGCGGGTGCGCTACCCGCAGATGGGTCCCAGCCGCATCCTGCTGTGCGCCGACCGCGACGACGAGGGCCGCTACCTCGCGGTGGTGGAGTTCCCGTCGTACGAGGCGGCGATGAGGAACTCCGAGGACCCCGCCACCACTGAGTTCTCCGAACGGATGAACGCCCTCGCCGACAGCCCCATGACCTTCCGCAACCTCGACGTGCTCACCCTGGAGCAGCAGTAGGCCCCAGCCGTGGGACGTGGACGAGGTCGTCCGCACGCAGACCGAGCTTGGAGGCGGCAGTGCCCGTGAGGCCGCGGCCCGGGCAGCTGCGGAGAGCGTCGGCGGGGCCGTGGAGTCCTTCCACTTCGCCTTCGGCGGCGCCGACGTGTACGTCGTCGCGGACCTGCCGGACAACGTGGCCGCTGCCGCGCTCGCCCTAGCGGTGACCGCGGGCGGTGGGGCCACCACGAGGACGGTTGTGCTGCTCACCCCGGCCGACGTCGACGCGGCGGTCGCGCTGCAGGTCGGTTACCGCCCACCCGGCTCCTGAGGCGTGTCGAAGGTGCAGCCCCGCGGGCGGGGGCGATGGTCCCTGCTCCGGCGTGACGCGCCGCGATTGGCGACGCGTCACGCCGGACAGCTCCCGGGCCCCGCTACGGCAGGGCGACCCGGTAGACCTTCGAGTTGGGCTTCTCACTTCCGATGAAGATGGTCCCGGTCGAGAAGCCGGTCGTGACGGACTCGCCCTTGAGCGGCAACGGGAACCGGGTCGGGGTGGCCCCGAAGGACCGGTAGAGCCACCCGGAGACGTAGCCGCGCAGGACGAACCGGCCGTCGTCGAGGAACACGGCGTCGGACATGCCCGGAGGAGCCGAGGCGACCCTGCGAAGCACGTTGACGCTGGTGCGGGACAGCGTCGTGGGCGCCGCGTAGATGCCGGCGCCGCTGGTCGCCTTGGTCACGATGTAGAGCCGATGGGTGGTCGGGTGGATCATCATGCCCTCGGCGTTGTGCTTGCCGTCGGCGTACTTGAACTCGTACGTCTCAGGGGTGAGGACGCCGCTGGCCGCGGAGAGCGCCGGCTCCTTGACGCGGTGCACGAAGATGCTGGTGCGCTTCTTGCCGTTGTCGCCGATGTCGCCGATGTACAGGTAGTTGACGGACCCCTGCTTGGAGTGCGCCATCGCCTCCCAGTCCTTGTGAGAGGCGTTGCCCAGGTTGAAGCGAGCGGCGGTGCGGCCGGCGGAGTCGACCCCGTAGATGGTGCTCCCGCCGCCGCTGTCGTTGTGGGTCCACAGGCGGCCGCTGCCGAAGGCGCTGCGGGCCAGGCCGCTGGACTCGACGATGGCCGGGTCCTGCAGCGTGCGGTCGATCGAGGACGAGGTCGCGGACGCCCGGACGAAGTCCTCGGCGGAGGCGCCCTGCGGGATCAGGACCGCGGCCGTCAGGCCGGCGGCGCCCAGGGCGAGCGCGACGCCTGCCGGCGACCTGAGGACCCTGCGGGGCGTCCGGCCGCGCGCATGGGCAGCAGTGATTCGCTTGTTCGAAGTCATGTGCGGTGATTTCCCTTCGTGTTCCCCTTGCGGGTCCGAGCACCGTACGTGCGACCTCACGTCCGGCTCAAAGCCCCGGCGCGTCGGATCGGCCCCTCAGGGGGTTGCTCTGCCGGGGCGCGTTCGGCATCGCCGCAGGTCAGAGGCCCTGACTCGGCTCCCGAGCGCCCCTCGGCCCGGCGTGGCCTACGGTGGACTCATGGGCGGCGGGGAGTGGCCGGACGACGCACGGGTGATCCAGGCGGTCCGTGACCTGGGGACGCCGTGCACGGACGCCGACGTGGCCCGGGCGACCGGGCTGCCGCGGGCCGAGGTCCAGAAGATCCTGGTCGAGCTCGGTGGCGACCGGCTGCAGGTGCGTCCCGTGGTCGCCTACGGCGTCACGATCAAGGTGGAGGTGCTCGCCGTCACCGGCGAGTGAGCAGCGCGTGTCCCGACCCCTGATCGCGATCCCCGGCCGGTTCTCGGCGTCGGCCTCGGCGCTGCGCTTCCGAGCCGTGGTGAACGCGCGCAAGCTCCTGCACGCCGTGTACGCGGCCGGCGGCGAGCCGGTCACGGTCTACCCGCACGCCCCCAGCGGCCGACTGTCCGTCGTGGAGGTCGCCGGCCGGCTGGCCTGGGCGGACGGCCTGCTGCTTCCCGGTGGTGGCGACCTGGACCCTCGGCGGTACGGACAGGACCCGGCGTCGGAGCACCTCTACGACATCGACGAGGAGCAGGACGCCTTCGACCTGGCAGCGGCGCAGTGGGCCGCCTCCGCCGGGATCCCGGTGCTGGCCATCTGCCGTGGCGTGCAGGTCGTCAACACCGTCCGCGGCGGTGCGCTCGACCAGCACATGGCCGAGCCGCACCGCGACGTCGTCCAACCGGTCCACGCCACCCATCCGGCACTCGTCGAGCTCATCGGCGACCGGACGGTGGACATCTCGTGCTACCACCACCAGCGGATCGGCCGGCTCGGCGACCGGCTGGAGGTGGCGGCGGTGGCCGCCGACGGCACGGTGGAGGCGGTGGTCGACCCCCACGCCGACGGCTGGTTCCTCGGCATCCAGTGGCACGCGGAGGACACCGCCGACGAGGACCCGGCCCAGCTCGCGCTGTTCCGGGCCCTCGTCGATCAGGCCGCCCGACGGGCGGGTCTGCGCCCCCTCAGCTGACGAGGTCCTTGACCGCGTCCTCGTTCTCCTCGCTGCGCCGCAGCAGGCCGATGCCCCAGCCGACGACGAACGTCGCGAACGGCAGCAGGACCAGCGTCCAGCCCGTGCCGTTGAGGCCCCACGACTGCGTGGTCGGGTCCACGCCCTCGGCGACGGTACCGGCGAGCAGGCCGAAGCGAGACATCAGCAGGTACAGGCCAATGGCCAGCCCGACGAGTGCCAGCAGCGGTGCGATCAGCGTGTGCCACACCCGGGTGTCCTCCCGGGTGCGCCGGAAGTAGGTCACCACCGCGACGGAGACGAGGATCTCCACGACGACGATCGCGACGACGGCCAGGCCGCTCATCCAGTAGAAGAGGTTGAGGACCGGGTCCTTGTCGGTGGCCCAGAAGAAGACGATGACCGCGGCGGCGATCACGGAGGTGGTGACCGACGCGACGGCCGGGCCGCCGAACCGGTTGACCCGGTCGAGCGCGGCGGGCAGGACGCCCGCACGGCCCATCGAGTAGAAGTAGCGCGAGGCGGAGTTCTGGAAGGCCAGCAGCCCGGCGAACAGGCTGCTCAGCACGAGCCACTGCATCGTGTTGCTCACCAGGGTGCCGGCCCATGACCCGAGCCACTCGCCGACGTACTCCTCGGCGACCGAGAAGACGACCACGGCGGGGTCGACCAGCGGGGTGCCGTCCACCGACGTGCGCTCGACGACCTCGTCGACGACGGTGGAGGAGCCGAGGGCGGTGACGATCGCGAAGGTCACCAGGCCGAACAGGACGGTGATGAGCGTGACCGCCACGTAGGTCGCGACGGGGACGGTGCGCTTGGGGTCCTTGGACTCCTCGCCGTAGATGGCGGTCGCCTCGAAGCCGATGTAGGAGGCGAAGGCGAAGGCCAGCGCGATTCCGGCGGTCCCGGTGAGGCCCCCCACCAGGACGTTGCCCGGCGCGAACGAGGCCCCGAAGTCCACCCCCTCCGGCCCGCCGACGAAGAAGACCGCGAGCGCCATCACGAACAAGGACAGGACCTCGAGCAGCATGAGGACGCCGAGGAGCTTGGCCCCGACGTCGACGCTGAGCAGCGACAGCGCGGTGACGACGGCCCAGGCGATGAGGCTCCACACGTACCACGGCCAGTTGATGCCGAGCTCGGCGTCGAACTGCGCCGCAGCGAGGGCGCCGAAGAAGCCGTAGATCGCCAGCTGGATCGCGAGGTAGGCGACCAGCGAGACGAAGGCGCTGCCGACCCCGGGACCGATCCCGAGACCGCGCCCCACGTAGGCGAAGAAGGCACCGGTGTTCGTGACGCGGTGGCTCATCGCCGCGTAACCGAAGCTGAACAGCAGCAGCACCAGCCCGACAGCGACGTAGGCGCCAGGCACGGCAGCGCCATTGCCGAGGACGATTGCGACCGGCACCGCCCCGGTCATGCCGACCAGCGGCGCGGCGGCCGCCACCACGAAGAACACGATGCCGAAGACGCCGAGCCGCCCGTGGTGAAGCGCGGTCTCGGGCGTCTCCTCTGGCGCCGCCTTGAGCTGGTCCATGGGCGTCTCCAAGCTCGTATGGGACCGAACGAGTGCGCACAGGGTCTTGAGCCGGGACGCGCTTGTCAAGGGTCCACGCCAAAGTCGCGCGGCAGGCGGGTGCCGTCGGGTCAGCTGGACGTGCCCTCCGGCGCCTCGACACCCATGACCACCTTGCGCAGCGCGGTGGTCAGGACCTTGACCTCCTGGGCGCTCAGCGGCGCCACGACGAGCGTCTCCTGCTCGTTGAAGAGCGGGAACAGCCGGTTCATCAGCCGCTGCCCGGCCGGGGTGAGGGAGATCAGGACCCGACGGGCGTCGTCGGGGTGCGTGCGTCGGGCGAGCAGGCCCTTACGTTCGAGCGTGCCCGCCACCCCGGTGAGGGTGCCCTTGGAGATGCCGGCCTCGGCGGCGACGTGCCGTGCCTCGATCTCCTCCCAGATCCACACCACCCAGAGCACGACCCAGCCGGTCCAGGTGAGGTCGTGCGGGGCGAGCACGGTCCGCTCGAAGTGGTTGCGGACGGCGCCGGCGGCTCGGTAGATGTTGCTGACCGCGGCCATCGCCGGCAGGTCGAGGGACATCGCCGACAGGCGGGTCGCGATGGCCTTCTCGGTCTCGCGGAGCGTGCGCTGGCCGGACATCGACCCGGCCCCGGACCCCGACAGCGCAGCCGCGACCCGGCTGAGCGTGCAGGTCCCGCTGGTGCACGGGCACTGGCTGGGGTCGCAGGTCTCGGAGGTGGCCGGTGCCGGCGCGTCGGTCGGCGCGGGGCGCGTCCTGGCCCGGCCCACCGGGCCGCCCCCCGCCGCCGTCACGACGGCACCGTCGCGACCTGGTCGAGGAAGGCGCCGACGAGCCGGCGGGCCCGTGACTCGGCCGCTGCGGCCTGCGCGGCGGTCTCGCGGACCAGCGCGTCAGGGTCGAGCCCGAGGTCGCGGGCGTGCTGGTCGCCTCCGTTGCCCAGCCAGCCGTCCAGCATGGCCGGCGTGAGCTCGGGGTGGAACTGCAGGCCCAGCGAGCGGCCCGCCGTGAACGCCTGCTCGGCGACGGCGGTCCGCGCGAAGGCCTCGACGCCCTCGGGCAGGACCCAGCGGTCGCCGTGCCACTGGAACCACGGCCCCGCCTCGACGAGGTCGGGCCGGGAGGTCTGCACCGTCGTCCAGCCCACCTCCGGGCGGTCGGCGGGGATCACCGCGCCGCCGAGGGCTGCGGCGAGCACCTGGCCGCCGAAACAGATGCCGAGGACCGGGACGCCCGCACCGTGTGCCGTGCGCAGGAAGTCGATCTCGTCGCGCACCCAGGTCCCGATCCGGTCGTGGTCGTACACCGACCAGGGGGCACCCATGGGGACGATCACGTCGTAGTGCAGCGGGTCCGGGAAGTCCGCCGTCACCGCTGGGGCGTGGAAGTGCTCCTCCGGCACGACGAGCAGCTCCTGCACGTCGAAGCCGCGGTCCGCGAAGGCGTCGCCGACCGGTCCCGTCGGCGAGACGTGGTCCTGCTGGACGAAGAGCACCCTCATGACGCCAGCATCCCCCCAACCGAGAAAGTTTGGCAACGAACTATGTCCGGACCCCTTGTCCTGGGTGGGCCTCGTCATTATGGTTCGGGCCCTAACGAGTTTGCTGGAGGGTCCGATGGGCAGCGACAGCCGCGACGTCGAGCAGGTCATCGAGGAGCTCCGCGCGCAGGGCGTGGACGTCGTCCGCGTCTCCTACAGCGACCTGATCGGGGTCGACCGGGGCCGGGACGTCCTCATCGACGAGCTGCGGACCGCGACCGGCCACCACGGCCTGGCCTTCTGCCGGGCCGTCTACCACACGACACCGATGGGCGACGTCGTGCCGGTGCAGGGCGGCATCGAGGCCGGCCTGCCGGACATCACGGTCCGGCCGGACCTGTCGACGCTGACCCCGATGCCCTGGGAGCCGAACGCGCTGTGGTGCATCGGGGACGCGTTCCTCCCCGACGGCTCGGCGGCGCCCGAGTCCCCGCGCAGCGTCGTCCGTCGCGTCTCGGACCTGCTGGGCTCCCTGGGCCTGACCGCCATCGTCGGGCCCGAGCTGGAGTACTTCGTCTGCGAGCCGGACGGCGGTTCGCCCGCGGGGTACCGGCGCTACGCCGACGCGACCGGCAACGTGTACGTCGTCGGCCGCAAGGGAGACCCCCAGGGGCTGCTGCTCAAGACCCTGCGCAGCCTGCGCGACGCGCGGCTGCAGGTGACCGCGGCCAACCACGAGTTCAGCGGTGGGCAGTTCGAGATCAACCTCAACCACTCCGAGCTCGTCGACGCCGCCGACCGGGCCTTCCGGCTGAAGTCGGCGGTGCAGGAGATCATGCGGCACGAGGGCATGCTCGCGACCTTCATGGCCAAGCCCTTCAACGACGAGGGCGGCTCCGGGTTCCACCTGCACGTGTCGCTGGCCGACGCGGCCGGCACCAACGTGTTCGGCGACCCGCAGGGGGAGCACGGGCTGTCGGACACCGGCCGGCACGCCATCGCCGGCATCCTCGCGCACGCCCCGGCGTTGGCGGCGATCCTCAACCCCACGATCAACTCCTACAAGCGCTTCGGCCCCGACACCCTCGCCCCGTGGCTCATCGACTGGGGTCTGGACAACCGAAGTGCGATGGTCCGGGTCCCGCCCGACCGGGGACCGGGCGCGCGGATGGAGGTCCGGCTCGGCGACGCGACGGCGAACCCGTACCTGGCGATGGCCGCCGTCGCTGCCGCGATCTACGTCGGCGTCCGCGACGAGGTCGAGCTAGGCCAGCCCCTCGAGGGCTACGGCTACGACCCCGAGTCCGCACCGATGCTCCCGATGCGGCTGCCCGAGGCCCTCGACGCGCTCCAGGCCGACACGGTCCTCGCCGAGGCCCTGGGCGAGTACTTCGTGAGCTCCTACCTGGCGTACAAGCGCAACGAGGTCGAGCGCTTCGAGCGGTACGTCACCGACTGGGAGTTCCGCGAGTACGCCTACCACCTCTGACCCGACTGCTGATCGTTCGTCGACCACATCCGTGCCCCAAGGAGAGCCCATGCAGCCGAACCCGGTCCCGCTGGAGGCCGTCGACCTGGCCGACCTCGAGGTCTTCGTGCGCAACGAGGCCTGGGGCATGTTCGACACCCTGCGCCGGGAGGCCCCGGTGCACTGGAACCCGGAGCCCGGCGGCAACGCCGGCTTCTGGTCGGTGACGCGCTACGAGGACATCGAGCGGGTCGACAAGGACCCCGAGACGTTCACCTCGACGCACTTCACCAACCTCGAGGAGCCTCCGGAGCAGTACAAGGACCTGCGCCGGTCCATGCTCGAGACCGACGGGCCGCGGCACCAGGCGCTGCGCAAGCTGCTGATGCGCGACTTCAGCGTCGCGACCCTGCGTCGCTACGAGGACTTCCTCCGCGGGCTGGCCCGGATCACCGTGGACACCGCCCTGCAGCAGGACGAGTTCGACTTCGTCGACGCCATCGCCGCCGACTACCCGATCGCGGTGCTCGCCCGGCTGCTCGACGTCCCCGAGGACTTCACCCCCCAGCTCATCTCCTGGGGCAACGAGATCGTCGGCGCCACGGACCCGGACTACGCGCGGGTGCTCATCGACAGCCCCGAGGCCGAGCAGTACAAGCACCTGCCGTTCCGCTCGCCGGCCTCGCAGGAGATCTTCGAGTACGGCCGCATGCTCGCCGCCGAGCGCAAGGGCGGTGACGGGGAGGACCTGGTCAGCAAGCTCATCAACCGGATCCCGGAGGACGGCGTCCCGCTCACCCCGACCGACTTCGACAACTACTTCCTGCTCCTCGTCGTCGCGGGCAACGAGACCACCCGCCAGGCGATCAGCCACGCCATGAAGGCCCTCATGGACAACCCGGACCAGCTGGCCTACTTCCTGGCCAACCCCGACAAGGCGCCGATCATGGTCGAGGAGCTGGTCCGCTACGCCTCGCCGGTGTACCACTTCCGCCGGACGGCGACCCGCGACATCGAGATGCACGGCCAGCAGATCAAGGCGGGGGACAAGGTCGTCATGTGGTTCGCCTCCGGCAACCGCGACGAGGCCAAGTTCGCCGACCCGTACCGGCTCGACCTCAGCCGGTACCCGAACGACCACATGACCTTCGGCAAGGGCCCGCACAACTGCCTGGGCGCCAACCTCGCGCGGCTCGAGATCCGGATCATGTTCGAGACGCTGCTGCCGCGGCTGGCCTCGATCGAGCAGACCGGCGACATCGTCCGGGTGCGGAGCAACTTCGTGAACGGCATCAAGAAGTTCCCGGTCCGGGTCACCACGAAGTGACGGTGGTCCTGGCATGACGCAGACCCGCACCACGGTCCGTGAGCACGAGGGCGAGCTCGTCGTCGAGGCGGTCGACCTCCTCGCCGAGGACGTCGTCGCGGTCACGCTCGCCGACCCGGCCGGGGAGCCGCTCCCCCCCTGGACCCCCGGCGCGCACGTCGACCTCATCCTGACCCCCGACCTGGTCCGGCAGTACTCGCTGTGCAGCAGCCCGTCCGACAGCCGGACGATCCGCATCGGCGTCCTGAAGGCACCGGACAGCCGCGGCGGCTCGGTCTTCGTCCACGAGCGGCTCACGCCGGGGACGACCGTGCGGGTCCGCGGGCCGCGCAACCACTTCCCGTTGGTGAGCGCCCCGCGGTACCAGTTCGTTGCGGGGGGCATCGGCATCACGCCGCTGCTGCCGATGATGGCGGAGGCGACCGCTGCCGGGGCCGAGTGGGCGCTGCTCTACGGCGGCCGGTCCCGGGCGTCGATGGCCTTCGTCGACGAGCTGGCCCCGTACGGCGACCGCGTCACGCTGGCCCCGCAGGACGAGGTCGGCCTGCCGGACCTCGACGCGGTCCTGGGGGAGCCGCGCGAGGACACCCTCGTGTACTGCTGTGGGCCGGAGGGGCTGCTCAGCGCGGTCGAGGACCGCTGCACCCGGTGGCCCGCCGGTGCCCTGCACCTCGAGCGGTTCGCCGCCAGGCCCAGCGAGGTCACCGCCGGGGACGAGCGGCCCTTCGAGCTGGTGCTGGCCCGCTCCGGGCTGACCCTGACCGTGCCGGCGGACCGCTCGGTCTTCGACGTCGTCCAGGACGCCGGGGTGAGCGTCCTGGGGTCCTGCCACGAGGGGATCTGCGGGACCTGCGAGCAGCTCGTCCTCGACGGCGACGTCGACCACCGCGACTCGATCCTCAGCGAGGACGAGCGCGCCGCCAACGAGTCGATGATGATCTGCGTCTCGCGGGCCCGCTCCGAGCGCCTCACCCTCGACCTGTGACGAAGGAGCCCCGCCGATGACGCGTCCGCGACCGAGCCGTCCGCGTGCGGCGACGTCGGTGCCGACCGACTGCTGGTACGCCGTCGCC
>JALOLN010000121.1 GCA_025455945.1 Actinomycetes bacterium | reverse complement strand
CAGGTGCTCGAGCGCACCGGACGGCTGCCCGACGCGGTGGTCGCCTGCGTGGGCGGCGGGTCCAACGCCATGGGCATCTTCACCGCCTTCCTCGACGACGCGGAGGTCGCCCTGTTCGGCTTCGAGGCGGGCGGGGAGGGCGTCGCCACCGGCCGGCACGCCGCCCGGATGGCCGGCGGGTCGCCCGGGGTGCTGCACGGCACCCGGACGTACATCCTCCAGGACGCCATGGGCCAGACCCTGCCCTCGCACTCGGTCTCCGCTGGCCTGGACTACCCGGGGGTGGGGCCGCAGCACGCCTGGCTGCACGACACCGGGCGCGCGACCTACCGGCCGATCAGCGACACCGAGGCGATGGACGCGTTCGCGCTGCTGTGCCGCACCGAGGGGATCATCCCGGCGATCGAGTCGGCGCACGCGGTCGCGGGTGCGCTGCAGGTCGGCCGCGAGCTCGGCCCGCAGGCCACCGTGCTCGTCAACCTCTCCGGTCGCGGCGACAAGGACGTCGACACGGCGGCCGCCTGGTTCGGGCTGGTCACCGGGTCATGACCAGCCTCGAGGCGGCCTTCGCGCGCACCCGGGCCGAGGGCCGGGCCGCCCTCGTCGGTTACCTGCCGTCGGGCTTCCCGTCCCGGCAGGGCGCCGTCGACGCGCTCACGGCGATGGTCGCCGGCGGGGTGGACGTCGTCGAGGTCGGGCTGCCTTACTCCGACCCGCTCATGGACGGCCCCACGATCCAGCGGGCCGCCGAGGTGGCGCTGGCCGGGGGGACGACGACGCCGGACGTCCTCGCCACTGTCGAGGCCGTCGCGCGCACCGGCGCCGCGACCGTCGTCATGAGCTACTGGAACCCGGTGGAGCACTACGGCCTGGCGCGGTTCGCGACGGAGCTGGCCGCCGCCGGCGGCGCCGGGGTCATCACCCCCGACCTTCCCCCGGACGAGGCCGGCCCGTGGCTGGCCGCCGCCGACGACGCCGGGATCGACCCCGTGTTCCTGGTCGCGCCCTCGTCCTCGGCCGAGCGGATCGAGCGGGTGACGGCCGTCTGCCGCGGTTTCGTCTACGCGGCCTCGACGATGGGCGTGACCGGTGTGCGCACCGCGGTGGACTCCGCGGCGCGCGACCTGGTGGGCCGGGTGCGCGCGGCCACCGGCCTGCCGGTCTGCGTCGGGCTCGGGGTGTCCACGGCGGAGCAGGCGGCGGACGTGGCCGGCTACGCCGACGGGGTGATCGTGGGGTCGGCGTTCGTGCGCCGGATCCTGGACGCGGGCTCGCCGGCGGAGGGCGTGGCGGCCGTGGGCGACCTGGCCGCCGAGCTCGCGGCCGGGGTGCGCTCGGTGCGGCGCGGGTGAGCGGTCCGGTTCCGCCGGCGTCGCCCGGGAACCCGCCGCGGCCCCCCGATCGTCGATCGCTTGTGCTCCCCCGACAGGTCTGCGCCGTCTCGGCCGTGGCGGCAGCGGTCCTGCTGCCGACCACTGCCTGCGCCGGCACGGGGCAGCCGGAGCCACCCGCGGGCGTGGTCGTCGCGCGCACGGCGAGCACCGGGGCCCTGCACGCGCAGGTGCTGGACGAGCCCTACCGCAAGCCGGCGCTGACGTTCACCGAGACCTCCGGGCGGACCTTCCGGCTCGACACCGACACCCGATCGGTGACGCTGGTCTTCTTCGGCTACACCCACTGCACGGACGCCTGCGCCGCGGTCCTGGCCGACGTCGCGGCGGCCTTCCGCGGCCTCGACGCGGGCACCCGGCAGCAGGTGCAGCTGGTGTTCGTGACCACCGACCCGGCCCGCGACGACCCGGCGACGCTGCGCGCCTACCTGGACCGGTTCGACCCGACGTTCGTCGGCCTGACCGCGCCGCTGCCCGTCGTCGAGCAGGCGGCCGCCGGCCTCGGCGTGGCCCTCACCGGGCGCCGCGACGTCCCGGGCGGGTACGAGATCGGCCACGGCACCCAGCTGGTGGGCTTCGGCCCCGACGGCCTGGCGCGGGTCATCTGGCCGGCCGGGACGCCTGTCGCTGACCTGCGTGCCGACCTGGCCCGGTTAGCCTCGACGTCATGACCGATGCCACCGGGCCCGGCCCCACCTTCGCCGGGTCGGCCCGACAGCTGTGGCTGTCCACGCTGGCCCGCGTCGTCCTCGGCGGCGTCCTGCTCTACGCCGGGGGCATCAAGGTGCTGGAGCCGGACGCCGCCGTGCGGGCCGTCCAGGCCTACCGGCTGCTGCCGCCCTCGGTCGACGACATCGTGGGGTACGGCCTGCCGCTGCTCGAGGTGGCCGTCGGCATCCTCCTCGTCCTCGGCCTCGGCACCCGGGTGGCGGCCTGGCTGACCGGCCTCCTCATGGTCGTGTTCATCGCCGGGATCGCCTCGGCCTGGGCCCGGGGGCTGTCGATCGACTGCGGGTGCTTCGGCGGCGGCGGCGACGTCTCACCCGAGGGCAGGACCGGGCGGTACGTGTCCGAGATCCTGCGCGACCTGCTCTTCCTGGGCTTGGCCTGCTGGCTGGCCGTGTTCCCCGCGAGCCGGTTCGCGCTGGACCGGGCCGGCACGGCGGGCACCGGGGACACCGGCCTGCTGGACGAGATCACCGACCATGACCATGAGCTGACCGACGAGATCGCCGATGGCGACGTCATTCACGAGGAGCCCCGCGCATGAGCAGCACCCCCCGCGAGTCCAAGCGCACCGCCCGCGAGCGGCTGGCCGAGGAACGCGCCGCCCAGCAGGCCGCAGAGCGCCGCCGCGAGCAGCTGATCCGGTTCGGACTCATCGCCGTGGTCTTCCTCGTGGTCGCCGGAGTGGGACTTGCCGTGTGGGCCTCCAACCGGACCAGCGCCGACCCCGACGCGCGCAAGCCTGCGGGCGCCCAGGAGGACGGCGGGCTGCCCTTCGGCGAGGCCAGCACGCCGGTGATCGAGGTCTACGAGGACTTCCAGTGCCCGGCGTGTGCGCAGTTCGAGGCGAACGTCGGCGAGACGATCGTCGGCCTGCAGGAGGACGGCAAGGCGAAGGTCGTCTACCACGTGCTGTCGTTCCTCGACGACAACCTCGGCAACGACTCCTCCTTCCGCGCCGCGAACGCCGCCGGGTGCGCGCAGGAGCAGGGCACGTTCATCGCCTACCACGACACCGTGTACGCCAACCAGCCGGCCACCGAGGGCGACGGCTTCACCGACGAGCAGCTGCTGTCGTTCGCGGAGACCGCGGGTGTGCCGGACCAGGGCGCCTTCGAGACCTGCGTGCAGGAGTCCACGTTCGGCGGCTGGGTCGACCTCGTGCAGGCCAATGCCACCGACAGCCAGATCACCGGCACCCCGACCATCGTGGTGGGCGGGGAGAAGCTCGACCTGTCCAGCGCGCAGAGCTGGGAGGACGTCAGCGCCCTGCTGACGAAGGCCGTGGAGGACGCCTCCTGAGCCCCTCGCTGGTCGCCGGGGCGATCCCCGGGTCCATCCCGAGCCCCAGCGAGGGCGTGTGGCAGCTCGGGCCCTTCCCGGTCCGCGCCTACGCCCTGGCGATCATCGTGGGCATCGTGGCGGGGGTGCTCATCGGGGACCGGCGCTGGGTGGCCCGGGGCGGCCGGTCGGGCACGGTCGCGGACGTCGCGGTGTGGGCGGTGCCGTTCGGCATCGTCGGTGGCCGCCTGTACCACGTGATCACCTCGCCGGAGGCGTACTTCGGGGCCGGCGGCAACCCGGTCGACGCGCTACGGATCTGGAAGGGCGGCCTGGGGATCTGGGGGGCGATCGCCCTCGGCGCGGTGGGGGCGTGGATCGGCTGCCGGCGCCGGGGGATCCGGCTGCCGCCGTTCATGGACGCCGTCGCGCCCGGGATCCTCGTCGCTCAGGCGATCGGCCGGGTCGGCAACTGGTTCAACCAGGAGCTCTTCGGCCGGCCGACCGACCTGCCCTGGGGCCTGGAGATCGACCCGGAGAACCGTCCCGCCGGCTACGAATCGTTCACGACCTTCCACCCCACGTTCCTGTACGAGGCCCTGTGGTGCCTGGCGGCCGCCGGGGTGCTCGTCTGGGCCGACCGCAGGTTCCGGATGGGCCACGGCCGGGTGTTCTGCCTGTACGTCGCGCTCTACACGACGGGCCGGCTGTTCTGGGAGCTGCTGCGCATCGACGAGGCCAACCTCGTCCTCGGGCTGAGGGTCAACGTGTGGGTGGCCGGCGTCCTGCTCCTGGGTTCGGTCGTCGCCCTGGTGGTCTCGGCCCGGCGCCACCCGGGCCGCGAGGAGGTCGTGGAGCCGGCCGCCGCGCCGTCGGGCGACGGGGCGGACACCTCGGCGCGGCCGGCATGACCGGGGAGGTCCACCACAGTCACCGTGACGTCAGTGGCGGCTGGCTGCGCGCCTCGGTCTTCGGTGCCATGGACGGCCTCGTCAGCAACTTCGCCCTCATTGCCGGCGTCGTCGGCGGCGGCGCCACGACCGAGACCGTCGTCCTGGCCGGACTGGCTGGGGTGGGGGCCGGGGCCTTCTCGATGGCCGCGGGGGAGTACGTCTCGGTGCGGTCCCAGAACGAGCTCGCCGAGCAGGAGGTGGCCAAGGAGCGCCACGAGCTGGAGCGGCGGCCGGAGGCGGAGCTGGCCGAGCTGACCCAGATGTACGTCGACCGGGGGGTCGAGCCGAGGCTGGCCAGGCAGGTGGCCGAGCAGATGTCCGCCGACCGGGAGGCGGCGGTGCAGCTGCACGCCATGCTCGAGCTGGGGGTCGACCCCCAGCAGCTGGCCAGCCCCTTCACCGCGGCGCTGTCCTCGTTCGGCTCGTTCCTCGTCGGGGCGCTGCTGCCGCTGCTGCCCTACCTGCTCGGTGCCCAGACGCTGTGGCCGGCGGTGCTCGTCGCGGCGGTCGGGCTGTTCTCAGCAGGAGCGCTGGTCTCCCGCGTCACTGCCCGGGCCTGGTGGTTCAGCGGCCTGCGCCAGCTGCTGTTCGGGATGGTGGCCGCCGGGCTGACCTGGGGGATCGGCCGGCTCGTCGGCGTCACCCTCGGCTGAGCCGCGGCAGCCCCTTGCCACCGTCCGTGGGGCGGAGGAGGCTGCGCAGGGTCCCCGTCCGCCGCACGAGCACGGAGGATCCGCATGAGCCCCCTTCCCGCATCCGGTCGCTGGCTCCTCGTCGGGGGACCGGCCGCAGCCCTGCTCGTCACCTCGCTGGTGCTGCCCGCGCAGGCAGCGCCGGCCGACCGCGGCGTCGCTGAGCCACGCTTCAGCGCCGCGGTGGCCATGGATGTCTCGCCGCCTCTGGGGTCGCTGCCCTCGACGGCCGCGACTGCCGACGCCGCCGCCGTGGCCCGGGCCCTGGAGGACCGCGGCCCGACGGTCGACGACACCGGGTTCACCGGCGACGACGCGCTGCAGCCGGCCGCGGCGACCGCCCGGACCGCGGCCGGCGCGACCACGGCCACCATTGCTGCGCCCCTGGCCAACTTCGAGGGGCTGAGCAATACCGACAACTTCAACCTGTTCGGCTTCCGGGTCAACCCGCCGGACCCGGTCGGCGACGTCGGGCCGAACCACTACGTCGAGATGGTGAACCTGGCCGTGGGGGTGTACTCCAAGACCGGCACGCTACTCGCGGGCCCCATGGCGATCGGTGACCTGTGGGCGGGCTTCGCGGTGGAGGACTGCACCGACCCCTCCGGCGACCCGATCGTCGTCTACGACCAGTTCGTCGACCGGTGGATCCTCTCGCAGTTCACCACGCGTGGACCGGAGTACTACGACTGCGTCGCGGTCTCCGTGACCGGTGACCCCACCGGCGGGTACTACCGGTATGCGTTCGTTACTCAGCCCGACCCGGAACTCCCCGGAGGAACCTTCTTCCCCGACTACCCGAAGTACGGCGTGTGGACCGACTCCTATGTCCTGACCACCCGCGACTTCGGAGATGTCGCCGGGTACGGCATCTCCGTCTACGCCCTCGAGAAGAACAAGATGGTCAACGGCCAGCCGGACGCGCGCGCGGTTCAGTTCTTCCTCGACTCCGCCGTGGTGCCGCTGAACCTGGTCGGTGACGGGCTGCTCCCCGCGGACGTCGACGGCAAGCAGAAGCCGAAGACCGACACGGCAAGACCTGCGGGTGAAGTGGCGCTCGACCCCGATCGCCTCGCTGAGCCTGGCGGCGCAGCTGCCGGTGGCGAGCTTCGACTCGATCTTCCCGTGCGCCCCGTCCAGCCGGGACTGCCTGCCGCAGCCCGGCATCACCAACCCGGCCCAGTACCTCGACATCCTGTCCTACCGGCAGCGGCCCTCCTGGCGGCTGGCCTACCGAAACTTCAAGGCCTACGAGGCGCTGGTGACGACGCAGTCCGTTGAGGCGGCGACCGGTGTGGCGGGGCAGCGGTGGTACGAGCTGCGCCGCTCGGCGACCGGTGGCTACTCGCTGCACCAGCAGGGCACCTACGCCCCCGCTGACGGCGTGCACCGCTGGATGGGCAGCATCGCGCAGGACCGCATGGGCAACGCCGCCCTCGGCTACAGCGTCGTCAACGGCGTGGACGTCTACCCGGGCATCCGCTACACCGGCCGGCTGGCCGGGGACCCGCTCGGGCAGATGCCCCTCGGCGAGGGCACAGTGGTCATCGGTTCTGGCGTGCAGACCACCACGAACTCCCGGTGGGGTGACTACACCTCGATGAACGTCGACCCGGTCGACGACTGCACGTTCTGGTACGTCAACGAGTACTACACCGCGGCCGGCCAGGCCTCCAGCGCCGCCGGCTGGCAGACCCGGATCGCCAGCTTCCGGCTGCCCGGCTGCTGACCCGGCTCGCACCCGTCAGACGGGGCGCGTCACCGGCGACGCGCCCCGTCTGACGGGTCGGGTGGGGGAGGGGGACGTGGGTGCGGGCGCCCGTTTCCGGCGTGTTACGGTGTGCCGCGCAGGGCCAGCGTCGTCCCTGGGATGCACCGCCCCCTGGACGACCGACGGGAGTCTCCGATGCCCGCACCCAGCAGCCCGTTCCCCACGTTCGCGGCCGTGCCGCGACCCGCGGGTCTGTACGACGCCTGCCGCGAGCACGACTCCTGCGGCGTGGCCATGGTGGCGACGCTCACCGGGCAGCCGAGCCACACCATCGTCGAGCAGGGGCTCACT
>JALOLN010000120.1 GCA_025455945.1 Actinomycetes bacterium | reverse complement strand
GCCACGACGTCCACCAGGTCGAGCAGCTGCAGCGTCGGGTTGCCCGGCGTCTCGACGAGCACCAGGCCGGTGTCCGGCCTCAGCGCCGCCGCGATCCCGTCGGGGGCGGCCCAGGTGACCTCCGTCCCGAGCAGGCCGGTGTTGAGGAGGTGGTCGGTGCCGCCGTAGACCGGGCGCACCGCCACCACGTGCGGCCGACCGTCGTGGGCGGCGGCCAGCAGGCAGGCAGAGATGGCCGCCATGCCCGAGCCGAACGCCACCGCCTGCGGCATGCCCTCCAGCGCCGCGAGCGCCCGCTCGAACCGCGCCACGGTCGGGTTCCACAGCCGGGCGTACACGGCCGAGCCGCCCTCGGGCAGCAGGCCGCCGGCGGCGAGCACCTCGTAGGAGGTCCGCCCGGCGTCGACGTCCGGCAGCGGGTTGGTCGTCGAGAGGTCGATGGGCGGGACATGGGCCCCCAGCCCGGCCAGGTCTCCCCGCCCGGCGTGCACGGCGAGGGTGTCGAGGTTCGTGCTCATGCCGCCAGGATGGAATGACCTTCGGCTATGGTCCAGAGGTTCCGCAGATCATTGCGGCCATGCTGGCGACGAGCGTTGATCCGACTGAGCCCGGTGGGGCAGTCTGGGGGGATGCCGAACGAGGTTCGCCCGCGTCCTGTGGTCCGGCTCGACCCCGTCGACCGGGCGATCGTCCGAGTCTTGGCGCAGGACGGCCGACTGCCCAACAACGCCCTCGCCGCCGCCGTCGGGGTCGCGCCCTCGACGACGCTGGCCCGGGTGCGGTCGCTGCGGGAGCGCGGCGTGATCCGTGGGTTCCACGCCGACGTCGACCCTGCCGCGCTGGGGCGACCGCTGCAGGCCATGGTGGCCGTGCGACTCAGGGCGCACACCCGCGAGCAGATCCGCTCGTTCCTGCAGCACGCCCCCGGCCTGCCGGGGGTGGTCTCGGTCTTCCACGTGGCGGGCGCCGACGACTACCTGCTGCACGTCGCCGTCGCCAGCGCCGAGGACCTCCGGGACTTCGTGGTCGACCACCTCACCAGCCACCCCGCGGTGGGGCACACCCAGACCAGCCTGATCTTCGGCGTGCACCGCGGCCGCGCCGTCGCGGACTGAGGCGTCGGACTCAGTCGTCCGACGCCGCCTCCCCCGAGGCCGCGGCGTACCCCTCGAGGAACCCCCGCGCCCGCTCGGTGCGCGGGTACCGGGCGACGAGAGCCCAGAAGTCCGCCCCGTGCCCCGGCACCAGCAGGTGTGTGAGCTCGTGGACGAGGACGTAGTCCAGCACCCACCCGGGCATCCCGGCGAGCCGGGTCGACACGCGGATCGAGCCGTCGGTGACCGTGCACGACCCCCATCGGCTGCGCTGGTTGGCCGCCCAGCGCACCGACGTCGGCACCGCGCGGTCGTCGAGGTGCCGCCGGGACAGCTCCCGGGCCCGGGCCAGCAGCGTCTCGTCGGACGGCTGGCGGCGCGCCTCACGGGCGGCCAGCCGCTGCACCATGACCTCGACCCAGTGCCGCTCCTCGGCCCGCGACATCCGGGCCGGGATGAGCACGACGGTGCGCCCGCCCTCGCGGTAGGCCGAGACGGTGCGCCGGCGGCGGGGGCTCCGGCGGACCTCGACCTCGGGTGGGACATCCGGCATGCCTGGGACCCTAGCCGGGCGCGGTGACAGCGACTTTCTTCCGTCCACAGGCGGAGGACGGCGTTCGGGCAGGTCAGCGCGGCCTGGGGACGCCCGTCCGGCCGGCGTCCCCAGCGGTGTCCCCAGCCCGCCCCACGTCCGCCCACAGGCTCAGGCCCGCTGTCCCCAGGGTGTCCCCAGCGGCGTCCACAGCCCACATTGACGCCGGCGCCGCGACCGACCTAGCCTCCGGCCGAACGAGGCCCCCGGGATAACTCACCCGGAGCGTCCGCAAGGGGAAGGCGGGCGGTCCGGGGGTGCGACCTGGGGGCCTCGTCGCATGCCCCCGCCTTGCCGGCGAGGGGCGCCGGTCAGCGGCCGGTGAACTCCGGCGCCCGCTTCTCCCGGGCGGCGGCCAGGCCCTCCTGCAGGTCCTGCGTCGCGAGCGTGACCGGCTGGGCCAGCGCCTCCCACTGCAGCGCGGCGTCGAAGCTCGCCGGCCCACCGCCGCGCAGCGCCGCCGTGGTGAGCCGGGTGGCGACGGGCGCCGCCGCAGCGACCGCCGCGGCCCGGGACAGCACCGCGTCGAGGAACCCCTCGTCCGGGAGCACGTCGGAGACCAGGCCCCGGGCGACCATCCCCTCGGCGTCGAGCGACCGGCCGGTGAGCAGCAGGTCCCGGGCCACCGCCGTGCCCGCCACGTCCGGCAGCAGCCAGGTGGCGGCCATGCCGGAGTGCAGCCCCAGCTGGGTGAACGGGACGGCGAACCGGGCCGATGCGGCCGCGTACCGCAGGTCACAGGCGAGCGCCAGGCACGCGCCGGCCCCGATCGCCGGACCGTTCAGCGCGGCGACCGTGGGTACCGGCAGGTCACGGATCGACAGCCAGGCCCGGTAGAACGGCAGCATCCGCTCCCGCAGCTCGGACACCGACGCGTGGGGGTCGGCGCCCAGCCACCCGGTGTCGCCGCCGGAGCAGAAGGCCGTCCCGGCACCCGTGACGACGACGCAGCGAACCGCGCGGTCCGTGCGCAGGGCACCCATCGCCTCCGCCCAGGCGGTCGTCATCGGCAGCGACATCATGTTGCGGCGCCGGGGGTGGTCCAGGGTGACGAGGACGACGCCGTCGGGCCGGCGCTCGACGCGCAGGTGGGGATCGGTCATGGTCGCAGGCTAGATCGCTCACCGTGGGTGACATCGGGCCCACGCACTGTGATCGGATTGGCGGTCGGACCGGCGCTCTGGCATAGGGTGCCAGCCTGCCCCCTGCACTAGGGGTGGCACCCCCCACCGCAACGAGAGGACACCGACGATGTCGGAGAGCTACACCGGCGAGGCGTACTGCGTGAAGTGCAAGGAGAAGCGCGACTTCACCGGCCAGGTCGTCGTCAGCGCGTCCGGCCGCCGGATGGCCCAGGGCATCTGCCCGGTCTGCGGCACCAAGCTCAACCGGATCCTCGGCAAGGCCTGACCCGCGCCCCCAGACCCCCCGCGTGGTGGTGTCGGGGTGGCCGCCGTGGAGGCCACCCCGTCACCGCCACGGGGGTCGCTAGCACATGGGGGCTGTGGAGCGCCCAGGCGTTCCACAGCCCCCCTCCTGCACGCTGGGCCGGTCGTGCCCACCCTGCCGGAGGAGGCCCCCTGTGCGACCCCTGCTCAAGCCCGCACTCCGTCGGCTGTGGCGCGCCGAGCAAACCCTCCAGCTGGGCGTCGACCCCGAGCTCGCCGTCGTGCTGGACGGCGTGGGTCCGGCCGAGGCGCGCTTCCTCCTCGGGCTGGACGGCACCCGGACGCGCGCCGAGGTGCTCGCCGACGCCGTCGACGGCGACCCGGGACCGGTGGCCGCCCGTCGCCTGCTCGACCTGCTCGGCCACGGGGGCGCCCTGGACGACGCCGCCACCGACCTCACCGGGCTGGCCGGGATGAGCGGCGAGGAGCGCGCACGGCTGGCACCCGACCTGGCCTCCTGGTCGCTGGCCCGTGCCGACGCCGGAGCGTCCGGCCGGACCCTGGCCCGGCGTCGCGCCGCAGCGGTGGCGGTGCACGGCGCCGGGCGCGTCGGCGCGACCCTCGCCGGGCTGCTCGCGGCGGCCGGCGTCGGCCACCTCAGCGTCGTCGACCCCCAGATCGTGGGGCCCGCCGACCTGGCCCCCGGAGGCCTGCGCGCTTCGCACGTGGGCTCCGAGCGGGCGGCGGGGGCGCTGGACGTGGTCCGTGAGCTCGCCCCCTCCACCAGCGACCGGCTGCCCCGGGCCCGCCGGCGTCCGGACGTCGCCGTGCTCTGCCTGGACGCCGACGAGGTGCCGCAGCGGGCGGCCCGCCTGCTGGCCGAGGGGGTGGGGCACCTGCTGGCGGTGGTCCGGGAGACCGTCGGCCTCGTCGGCCCCCTGGTCCTGCCCGGTCGCACCGGCTGCCTGCGCTGCCTCGACCTGCACCGCAGCGACCGCGACCCGGCCTGGCCGCTGCTCGCCGCCCAGCTCGAGCACCCGGGCCGGGCGGTGGAGCGCAGCACATCCGCCTGCGACGTGGCCCTGGCCACCGCCGTCGCCGCGCACGCCGCCCTGGCCGTGCTCGCCCACGTCGACGACCCGGCCGCCAGCCCGCCGCTGGCCGACGCGGTGCTCGAGCTCCGGCTCCCCGACGCGCTCCCGCGGCGGCGCTCCTGGGGGGCGCACCCCGCCTGCGGCTGCACCTGGCCCGGAGCCGCTGCCGGCTGAGCACCGGTGGCGCTTGACCGTCCACGCGCCCGGGAGGAGCCTGGCCGAGTGCAGGGGCTCGACCCGCAGCCACCGGTCGACGTCCTGGGCCACGGGCCTGCGGACGCCGACCGACCCTCACGGCTGCTCGTCGTGGCGCTGGTGCTCGCGCTGGCGGTGACTGCCGGGCTGGCCGGCTGGCTGTACGTCGAGAGCCGCGACAGCGCCGAGCAGCGTGAGGTCACCCGGGCGGTCGAGGCCTACGTGGCGGCGTGGAACGCCCACGACGAGGACGCCGTGCGGGCCGCGTCGACCGAGGCGGCCAGCTTCGCCGCCGGGGAGAGCCTGCAGTGGCCCGTCGTCGAGCAGACCGCCGGCACCAGCTGGCTGGCCCGGCTGCGGCTGCTCTTCCGCGCCGACGTGTCCGTCGAGACGCTCGGCCCGATCCTCGTCGCCCCGGGCGGCACGCACGCTGCTGTCGGCCAGCGGATCACCTTCGACGTCCGCGGCGTGCGGACGACCGAGGAGGGCCTGTCGCTGTTCACGCTGCAGCGCGCCGACGGCCGGGTCCTCGTCGCCTCGCACACCTGGTGGCGGCGGCAGACCGAGGCGCCACCGATCGGGTGGGTGTTCGACTGAGCAGTGGCGGGGTCGGGTGACCGGGGGACAATGACCGGGTGACCGAACTGCCCCGGCGCGCCGTGACCCGGTCGGCGAAGCTCGCTGCGCTGCCCATCGGCTTCGCCGGGCGCACCGCGATCGGTCTGGGCAAGCGGGTCGGGGGCAAGCCCGCCGAGCTGGTGGCCGCGGAGGTCCAGGCCCGTACCGCCGAGCAGGTCTTCCGGGTGCTCGGTGAGCTCAAGGGCGGGGCGATGAAGTTCGGCCAGGCCATGTCGATCTTCGAGGCCGCGCTGCCGGAGGAGTTCGCCGGACCGTACCGGGCCACGCTGACCCGGCTGCAGGAGTCGGCGCCGCCGATGCCGGCGACCACCGTGCACCAGGTCCTCGGCCGGGCGTTCGGCCGGCAGTGGCGGCGGCGGTTCGCCTCCTTCGACGACGTCCCGGCCGCAGCGGCGTCCATCGGCCAGGTGCACCGCGCCGTGTGGCACGACGGCCGGCCGGTCGCCGTCAAGGTGCAGTACCCGGGGTCGGCCGACGCCCTGGCCGCGGACCTCGACCAGATCGGCCGGCTGGCCCGGATGTTCGGCGGCATGGTCCCCGGGCTGGACGTCAAGCCACTGGTGCAGGAGCTGCGGGAGCGGATCACGGAGGAGCTCGACTACACCCTCGAGGCCGGCTCGCAGGCCGCCTTCGCCTTCGCCTACGCAGGTGACCAGGACATCGCGGTGCCCGCGGTCGTCGCCCAGGCCGAGACGGTGCTGGTCACCGAGTGGCTCGACGGCACGCCGCTGTCGACGATCATCGCCGACGGGTCCACCGAGCAGCGCGACGCCGCCGGGGAGCGGTACCTGCGCTTCCTGTTCTCCGGGCCCGCGCGGGCGGGGCTGCTGCACGCCGACCCGCACCCGGGCAACTACCGGATCGTCGGGGACGGCCGGCTCGGCGTGCTCGACTTCGGCGCGGTCGCCCGCTTCCCCGACGGGCTGCCCCCGTCGATCGGCCGGCTGCTGCGCACCGCGCTGGCGGGGGACGACGAGACGGTCCTCGAGGGACTGCGGGCGGAGGGGTTCGTCCGACCGGGCGCCCGGGTCGACCCGCAGCCGCTCATGGACTACCTCGGGCCGTTCGTCGTCCCAGCGGCGGCCGAGCGGTTCCGGTTCGACCGGGAGTGGCTCCGGGAGCAGTTCACCCGGCTCAAGGACCCCCGCTCGGAGAACTGGACCATGGGGCTGAAGCTCAACCTGCCGCCGGAGTACCTGCTCGTGCACCGGGTCTGGCTCGGCGGGCTGGGGGTGCTGTGCCAGCTCGGGGCCGAGGTCCC
>JALOLN010000119.1 GCA_025455945.1 Actinomycetes bacterium | reverse complement strand
GCGGCCCAGTCGGCGACCCGGACGTTGTCGTACTGGGGGGCCACCTTGGTGATGGTGCGGTTCGTGTAGTCCTGCCAGGGGTGCGGGCCGGCGGACGTCACGAGGACGACCCGTCGGTCGGCGAGGTCGGCGAGGATCGCGCGCAGCTGGTCGGGGGTGGCGATGCCGTTGCTGCCCAGGTGCAGCACGACGACCGGGGCCAGGGACCCGGACGCCTCGAGGGCCCGGATGCGCGCCGCGATGTCCTTGGTCTGCCGGGCGATCGAGGCGTCGATCCGGCTGGCGGGCAGGACCCGGCCGAGGCCCCGGCGGGCCCCGAGCACGACACTGTCGCCGATGATCGTGGCCCGCACGCGGACGACTCCCGCTGCGGGCACCGCCGGTGCCGCGCTGGCGCGCGGTGCGGCAGCCGCCGGTGCCGGCGGCGGGGAGGCCGGCGCGGGCGTGCTCGGCGGGGGCGTGCTCGGCTCGACCACATCGGGCTGGACGTCGGCGTCAGCGTCGGCCAGCACCGACGTCACGCCGTCGCCGCCGAGGTAGGACTCGCCCTGTGGCGCGGGCGCAGCGGCGAGCGCGCTGCCGACGAAGCCGGTGGACAGCACGGCGACGGCGCCGACACCCGCCAGGCGCAGCCCGAGGGCGGTCCGCCCCGGCGCGGGGGTGTGGCGCCAGCGCTCGCGCAGCCCGCGCAGCCGCCGGGTGAGCGCCCCCTGGCGCACCGGCAGCTCGACGTAGCGGTAGGAGACCTCGGCGATGGCGAACACCAGGCCGAGGCGTCCGAGCAGGAGCGGCCACCCGTTGTCCACGACGTCCAGGACCGGCCGGGTGAGCATGAAGACCGGCCAGTGCCACAGGTAGAGCCCGTAGGACCGCTCACCCACGTACCGCAGCACGGGCGTGCCCAGGGCCGGACCCACCCGGCTGGCCGGGTGGCTGGCGACGGCGACGAGGACCGCCACGACGAGCGCCACGAGCAGGAACCCGCCGCGGTACAGCCACGGCGCGTACTGGTCGGTGCGCCAGAAGATGACCAGCACGGCGGCGAGCGCGACCCATCCGGTGAGGTCCAGGGCCCGGCGGGCGGCCGGCGCCACCTCCCGGGGCAGCCGGGCCGGCCGCCACAGCGTGGCCAGGGCCGCACCGACGAGCAGGCCCATCGCGTGGGTGTCGGAGCCGAAGTACACGCGGCTGGCGTCGACGAGCGGGTAGCCGGCGCGCACGGACAGCACGCCCATGAGGACCGTTGAGGCCAGCGCCCCCGCGGCGGCGACCACGAGGACCCCGCGCCGGCCCCGCCACCGCGCGGCCGCCAGCAGCAGGACCGGCCAGAGCAGGTAGAACTGCTCCTCCACGGCGAGCGACCACAGGTGCTGCAGCAGCGGCGGCCGGCCGATCGCCTCGAAGTACGAGCGGTCGGCCAGCACAGACCACCAGTTGCTCGCGAAGAACAGCCCCGGCAGGAGGTCCTGCCGGATCTGGGCGGCCGCGTCTCGCGCCACGGTGGCCCCGGCCACGGCCACGAACGCCAGGACCAGCAGCAGGGCAGGGAGCAGCCGGCGGGCTCGCCGCAGGTAGAAGGCGCCGAAGTCCACCCGGCCGCTCCGGTCGAGCTCCTCCAGCAGCAGCGAGCTGATGAGGAACCCGCTGAGGACGAAGAAGACGTCCACGCCCAGGAAGCCCCCCGGGATCCACCCCAGGTCGAGGTGGAAGAAGATCACCCCGAGGACGGCGACGGCACGCAGCCCGTCGAGCCCTGGCAGGTAGGCGAAGGTGGCGCGGGCGGCCGGTCCGGGTGCGGTGGACGCTGGCATAGGGCCCCATGGTCCCACATCCGTCGGCGCCGCCCCCTCCCCGTGTGATCCAGGGAACCCACCTCGGGCTGGGTGCCGAGTGGGCTTCCCTGGATCACGGGGAGGGCGGCGCTGTGGGCGCGGCGCCGGGGCGGCGCTGCACGGAGGGGAACCGCCAGGCGCCGTCCAGCACGGTCTGCTCCGGCCAGTACAGCCGCAGCACCAGGTCGAACTCCCCCGCCGGCGTGCCCAGGAACGGGACGCCGGTCGCCCCGGGGGCGCCGACGTGCACCTCGAGCGAGCCGTCGGGGCCCAGCGGCAGGCCGTCGTGGCTGGAGACCGACTGGCGGCCGGATCCGACCGGGACCAGCGAGCCACGGTCGTCGTAGACGGTGAGCGACCAGAAGGCCCGCACCGGCGGGGGCAGATCCTCGGGCCGGAACCGCACGACGTAGTGCCCGCGCCCGTCCAGCGGCGTCCCGGTCTCGTCGGCCACCGCCGTGGCGTAGGTCGCGTCCGCCGGCAGGTTCGCCCCCAGCCCCTCGCGGGCCACGACCGCCCGCACGGCGAACTCGTCCCCGTAGTCGCCGAGGATGTCCGGGGGGATCCGCCAGCCGTTGCCCACGGTCGCGCCCTCGCCCGACGCGTAGGCCTCGGTCATCCCCGCCTGCACCCGGCGCACCGCGTCGGCGAGGCCGGCCCGCACGGGCGCGCTGAGGGAGTCGAAGTCGAACGGCTCCCCGGGGGCGATCCCGACCCGGGCGAGCGCCGCGAGGGCGCCGCCGTCCTGTGGCAGGGTCTGCACCCGGGCGAGGCCCGCGGCGAGCGCGGTGAAGAACTCCGCCGCGTCCATGCCGTCGACCCGCGCCCGGACGTTCGGGCCGCTGCTGGGCTCGGTCACCACCGCCGCGGGGTTCGGCGGCCCGTCCGGCCACCGGGACAGCGGGGTGATGGCGAACTGGTCCTGCAGCCGGCCCACCGCGGGCACGTCGTCGGGACCGGCCACCTCGATGCGCCCGACGACCCAGGCCAGGTCGGTGGGTGAGCGCACCACCTGGAGGCCGGGGGGCGCCGGGGCGTCCCACGCCGGGCCGACGACGAGGAAGTTCGCCGCCCGGTTGCCGGTGGTCCGGGTGCCGGGTGAGGCGAAGACGTTGGTCCACGCGTCGAGCATCGGCAGCAGGAAGAACCGGTCGCCGAGATCCGGCTGGCTGACCACGACCGGACCGTCGGAGAGGTCCAGCCAGGCGCTGGAGTAGAGCAGGTCCCGGGACGGGCGGACGACGTTGACGCCGGCGTCCTCGGGCAGTTTCCGGGTGTGTGCGAAGGCGTTCAGCGCGGCCGGCGGCGTGGTGAGCGCCCGCTGCGTCTCGAGCATCGTCACCAGCGGGTAGCCGTACAGGTAGCCCGTCGCCCCGTCGCGCAGCGCCCGCTTCTCGGTGATGAGGGCCCGGCCCGGCGGCGTCATCGCGGCCAGCGCCGCGAGGGCGACCAGAACCAGCAGCCCCAGCCCGGCCCGCCTCAGCCACCGCACCGTGCTGCCTCCCCATGCTGACGGCCACGAGCGTGCCCAGGCTACGGCGCGACCCGGGTCACCGGGGTGGCCGGCGGTAGGCCTGGACGCTCGCGGCGGTGGGCCGGAAGCCCAGCCGTCGGTAGACGCGTCCCGCGGGGTTGGTGGCACCGGTCACGATGACGAAGCGGCCGCAGCCGGACCCGGCGGCCCAGCGCGCGGCGACCCCCAGCAGGTGGGCGGCCAGCCCGCGACGGCGGTGGGCCGGGTCGGTGCCGACGTCCTGGTAGCGCGCCGTCGTGCCGCAGCGGACGATGCCGAGGTCGGCGACGAGGGTGTCGTCGGCGAACGCGCCGAAGAACGCGGCGACGTCCCGCTCGGACAGGCTGCGCCGGACCCGGGCCTGCGCCCGCGCGAACCGGGCGTAGCCGGTCGGGTCGTGCTCGCCCGTGCGCTCGTTCGCCGCGACCGCCCGGGCTACCACCTGGCCCCAGTCAGGTCCCTCGATCCGCCGGACGGCATACCCGGCCGCGAGCGGCGTCAGATCGGGCAGCGCGTCGGTGGCCAGGACGTCGTCCTCCTCGAGGTCGAGCCCCTCCTCGGCCCAGGCGTACGCCGCGGCAGGCAGGCGGGGCAGGCCGATCGCCACCCACGCCGCCGCCGGGAAGGCCGACCGGAACGTCGCGACCCATCGCCGGGCGTCGTCGACGGCGGTCGGGTCGGTGACGACCAGGCAGTTGCCCCAGTGGAAGTCGGGGTTGGCGGGGGTCCGGACGACGAGGTGGTCGCCGTGGTCCTCGACCAGGGACCCGGTGTGCTCGAGGACGGCGAGGTCGGTGGCCCAGCCGAGCGGCAGATCCAGCACGCACGGCACGGTAGTGCGGGCTAGCGTCCACCCATGGCATCGCGACGGTGGACCGACCTCAGCGGGTCGCAGCAGGCAACGATCGTCGTCGTGGCCGCGGTGGAGCTCGCGCTCACCGCGGCCGCGCTGACCGACCTCGTCCGGCGGCCACGGGAGCAGGTGCGCGGGCCCAAGCTCGCCTGGGGCGCGGCCTGCTTCGTCCAGCCGGTGGGGCCGGTCGCCTACCTGGCCCTGGGTCGGCGTCGGGGTGGGCGCGGGGCCGGGTCGACATGACCGACCTGCCCGCCGGCCAGATCATGGTCAGCGAGTTCCTCGGGACCGCGGTGCTCCTGCTGCTGGGCGTGGGGGTCAACGCCAACACCACGCTGCGCACCTCGTTCGGCCACGGGCGGGACTGGCTGCTCACCTCGCTCGGCTGGGGGTTCGCGGTCTTCGTCGGCGCCAGCGTGGCCTGGCAGTCCGGCGCCCACCTCAACCCGGCGATCACCCTGGCGCTGGCGCTCTCGGAGGTCATCCGGTGGGGGCAGGTGCCGTGGTACGTCGCGGCGCAGGTCGCCGGCGCCGCCGCCGGTGCGGCCCTGGCCTACGCGGTCTACAAGAAGCAGTTCGACACCCACGACGACCCCGCGTCGACGGGCGGGCTCTTCTACACCAGCCCGGCGGTGCGTGCCCCCCGGTGGAACCTCGTGAGCGAGGCCGTCGGCACGTTCGTCCTCGTCTACTGGGTCCTCGAGAGCACCCCGTTCGTCCCCGGGACCGGTGACCTGCCGCCGCAGTTCGGCAACGCCGCCCTCGGCTACGCCGGCGTCGCCTTCGCGGTCATCGCGATCGGAGCGTCCCTCGGTGGGCCCACCGGGTACGCCATCAACCCGGCCCGGGACCTCGGGCCGCGGCTGGCCTACGCGGTGCTGCCGATCGGGGGCAAGGGCGGCTGCGACTGGGGCTATGCCTGGGTGCCCGTCGTCGGGCCCCTGCTCGGGGCCGCGCTGGCCGCCGGGCTCTACCTCGTGGGCGACTGACCGGCGGGCGGCTGCGGGCTGAGGCACCCGGCCGCCAGGAGGGCCTGGGTGGACCGGCGCGCCGCCGCGATGGTGCGCTCCGCCTCGTCGCGGACGGCGTCGCGTCCGGGCCAGGTCGCGGCCACGCCCTCGTCGTGCGCGGCAGCCGCCGTCGCGGCCGCCACCCGCGGGTGGACCAGCCAGTCGGTCATGCTCGGGACGACCGCGTCGGGGCGCAGACCCCGCTCCGCGGCGAACGCCGCCAGCTCGCGGGCGGCGGCCAGCGCCATGCCGTCGCTGATCGTGCGCGCCCGCACGTCGAGGACGCCGCGGAAGATGCCGGGGAAGCCCAGGGAGTTGTTGACCTGGTTGGGGAAGTCCCCGCGGCCGGTACACACCACCCGGGCGCCGGCGGCGAGCGCCTCGGCGGGCCAGATCTCGGGGACCGGGTTGGCGCAGGCGAACACGACCGCCTCCCGGGCCATGCCGGCGACCCAGCCCGGCTCGACAGTGCCCGGGCCGGGGTGCGAGAACGCGATGCACACGTCCGCCCCCCGCAGCGCGTCGGCCACGCCGCCGGCCACCCGGTCGGCGTTGGTCGTGGTGCAGGCGGCCCACTTCTGCGGGAGGACGGCCGCCTGGGCCTCGATGTCACCGCGGCCGGGGTGCAGCGTGCCCCGGCGGTCGCAGGCGACGACAGCGCCGGGCTCCACCCCGGCCGCGATCAGCAGCCGCAGGGTGGCCACGTTGGCCGCGCCCATCCCGACGAGGACAATCCGGACCGCGGCGAGCTCCTTGCCGACGACCGCCAGGGCACCCAGCAGGCCGGCGAGCACGACCGTGGCCGAGCCCTGCTGGTCGTCGTGCCAGACCGGGATGCGCGCGGCCGCCCGCAGCTCTTCGAGCACGCGGAAGCACTTGGGCTGCTCGATGTCCTCAAGGTTGACGCCGCCGAACGACGGCTGCAGGGCCAGCGTCGTCCGGACGATCTCCGCGGCGTCGGTCGTGCTCAGGCAGATCGGAACGGCGTCCACCCCGCCGAGGTACTTGAACAGCAGGGCCTTGCCCTCCATCACCGGCAGCGCCGCCTCGGGCCCGATCCGGCCGAGCCCCAGGACCCGG
>JALOLN010000118.1 GCA_025455945.1 Actinomycetes bacterium | reverse complement strand
GCCGAGGGCGCGTTGCTCACCGGTGACACCGTGCTGGGTCGCGGGACCTCGGTGGTGGCGCACCCGGACGGGCGGCTGGGCGACTACCTCGACTCCCTCGAGCGGCTGGCCAGGCTGGCCGGCTCCGGCGAGGTGCGCTCGGTGCTCCCCGGGCACGGGCCGGTGCTCCACGACCCGCTCATGGTCCTCACGTCCTACCTGGACCATCGCCGTGCCCGCCTGGCGCAGGTCGCCGATGCCGTGGCCATGGGGCTGACCACCCCGAACGCGGTCGTCGAGCACGTGTACGCCGACGTCGACCGGGTGCTCTGGCCGGCTGCCGAGCTGAGCGTTCGGGCGCAGCTGGAGTACCTCGGCGTGACCGTCAGCGGCTGACCGGCCCAGCGCGGACCCCGCGGTCAGGGGTCGTCACCAGTCCAGTCGTCGGGCTGCCCGTGGACTGCGGGTCGGGGGACGTCGTAGGTGCGCCCCGAGGGGCTGGTCCAGCGGCTGGTGCCATCGGTGCGGCGCTCGAGCCGCCAGGTGAGGTGGGTCTTGAAGCGGTGGTGGCGGCACAGGCAGCCCTGTCCGCGGCGGTGGTGTGCCCTCCCGAGCCGTCGGGCTGCCATGCGGGCTGGTGGTCGTGGTCGGTGCGGGCGGCGGGCATGGCGCACCCGGGGAAGGTGCAGGTGGTGTCGCGGGCGTCGAGGAAGCGACCGAGGGGGAGTGGCGCGGGGCATCGATGTGGCCGCCCTCCGTCAGAGCCGTCTCGTCCGACCTCCAAGGGGGTCGCCCCAGTCGACCGGCTCGAGCAGATCGAGTTCGTACACGTGTGCGACATTCGGGGTGACCGCCGCCAGGAACCGGCCCCTCCGGCGGGCCTGTGGACAGCCGGGTCGGGACGGCGCTCAGTGCGCCCGGCGCTGCAGCCGCTCCACCTCGAGCAGGTCGACACTGCGCTGCTCCAGCCGGATCCAGCCACGGTTCTGAAAGTCGGCCAGGGCCTTGTTGACCGTCTCCCGCGAGGCGCCCACCAGCTGCGCCAGCTCCTCCTGAGTGAGGTCGTGGACGACGTGGAACCCCCCGTCGGGCAGCGGCTGGCCGAACCGCTCGGCGAGGTCCAGCAGGGCCTTGGCCACCCGGCCGGGGACATCGCTGAACACCAGGTCGGCCATCGCCTCGTTGGTGCGGCGCAGGCGCTGGGCCAGGGCGCCCAGCAGGGACAGCGCCACCTCGGGCCGCCCGGTGAGCCACGGCCGCAGGTCGGCGTTGCCCAGGCCCAGCAGCCGCACGTCGGTCAGCGCTGTCGCGGTCGCGGTCCGTACGCCGGGGTCGAACAGCGACAGCTCCCCGAACATCTCGCCCGGTCCCAGGATCGCGAGCAGGGTCTCGCGGCCGTCGTTGGAGGTGGCCCCGAGCTTCACCTTGCCCTCGGCGATGAGGTAGAGCCGGTCCCCCGGCTCCCCCTCGGTGAACAGCACAGCCCCCCGCTCGAGGGTCACCTCGGTCATCGAGGAGCGCAGGGCCTCCGCGGCCCCGTCGTCGAGGGCGGCGAACAGGCTCGACTCGGCCAACACGTCGTCGCTCACGCGTCACCCCTCACCGCAGGCGCAAGTGGCACCTGACTCCCGCCACAGTCTGCCGCGTGCGGCGCCCGCGTGGGGGGTTGTCCGCGACCCTCTCAGGACCGGCTGCTCCGGGGCAGCGGCAGGGCCGTCAGCGCCAGGGACGGGTCCTCCCGGTAGCGGGCGATGAGCTCCGCGGTGGACGCCGTCAGCCGACGGTGCAGGGCCGCCCGGTAGGCCGACAGCTGCAGCTCGGCGAACGACAGCTCCCGGCGCAGCTCGGCCGTGTGGAGGGCGTCGGCCAGCCGCAGCTCCCGGGTCCACAGCGACTCGAGGTCGGGCAGGGGCGGGGGGGCGTCCGTGGGGACGACGGACACGAGGGCCTGGCGGCCGTGTCCGCGGGCCTCGGCGAGCAGCGTACGAAGCCGGTCGTGCGAGCGGTCGTCGGCGGGCGTCTCGCCGTTGTCGAGCATGTCCAGGCGGGCCTGGATCAGCCGCCGCCAGTAGGAGACCCGGTTCTCCTCGGCCGCGAGGGCCCTGCGGTACCCCCGCAGCGAGTCCAGCGTGAGGTGAGCGAAGTCCGGGCTGCGCAGCGGCACCGGCCGCGCCGCCGCACCTGCTCGGGGGCGCTCCCCTGCCCGCGTGCCCATGTCGCCCCTGTCGTCGGATCCGTCCAGCTTTGCTGTTGCTGGTGAGTCGTCCTCGTGCGATCACCGGATCGTCCCCCTGCGGCCCGGGGTTGAGTGGCCGTCACCCGTCCGGTGGATGGGCACGTACCCTTGCCGGGTGCGGGCGAGCGTCGAGGGTGGTGCGCGGGCGGGGGCGTCGGCGCAGACCCCGACGGGGGAGTCCCGGCTCGCCCTGGTCCGGCGGGCCCGGCGGATCAACCGCGAGCTCGCGGACCTCTACCCGCAGGCGCACTGCGAGCTGGACTTCGCGGATCCGCTGCAGCTGGCCGTGGCCACGATCCTGTCCGCGCAGTGCACCGACCAGCGGGTCAACCAGGTGACCCCGGTGCTCTTCGCCCGGTACCGCACCGCCGCCGACTACGCCGCCGCGGACCGCGACGAGCTGGAGGGCATCATCCGCTCGACCGGCTTCTACCGGAACAAGGCGGCCTCGATCGTCGGGCTGGGGGCGGGCCTGTGCGAGCGGTACGGCGGAACGGTGCCCCGCCGGCTGGCCGACCTGGTGACCCTTCCCGGGATAGGGCGCAAGACGGCCAACGTCATCCTCGGCAACGCCTTCGGCGTCCCGGGGATCACCGTCGACACCCACGTCGGCCGGTTGTCGCGCCGGCTGGGGTGGACGACGTCGCATGACCCCGTCGTCGTGGAGCACGAGGTCGGTGCCCTGTTCCCGAGGTCGGAGTGGACCATGCTCAGCCACCGGCTGATCTTCCACGGCAGACGGCGCTGCCACTCCCGGCGACCCGCCTGCGGCGCCTGCCCGATCGCGCCGCTGTGCCCGTCCTTCGGCGTGGGGCCGACCGACCCGCGGACGGCGGCGGCCCTCGTGAAGGACGTGCCATGACGGGAGTCGGCCGGCCGGTGGCTGCGGCCCTGGCCGCGATGGTGGCGATCGGGCTGCTCGCCGGCTGCGGCGGGTCCTCCCCGGGGTCGGCGGGCACCCTCGCGTCCGGCAGCGGGACCGGGGGCGGCGGGGCGGCCGCGTCGGCGCTGTCGCTGCCGGACCTCGAGCTGCCCGGGCTGGAGACTGCCGCCGCCGTCCGGCTCTCTGACCTGCGCGGACCCGCCGTGCTCAACGTGTGGGCCTCGTGGTGCCCCCCGTGCCGGGCCGAGCTGCCCGCGCTGGGCGAGGTGGCCGAGCAGGCGGCGGGGGAGGTCGAGTTCCTCGGCATCAACGTGCTGGACGACCCGGCGGCGGCGGCCGAGGCCGTCGCGGCGTACGACGTGCCGTACCCGTCCGTCGTCGATGCGGAGGGCGACACCCGTGCCGGGCTGCGTTGGACCGGCCCGCCCATGACCTACCTCGTGGACGCCCAGGGACGGGTCGTGCACGTGAAGGTCGGCGTGCTGGCCGACGCCGACGAGCTGCGCGACCTGGTCGCCACCCACCTCGGGGTCGAGGTCGGATGATCCCCGCCCTGGCGCCGCGGGACAGCCTGCCCGAGTGGCTGCGGCCGGTCGCGGACGTCGCCGTCCAGGTCGCACCGGAGGACCTGTCCCGCTTCCTGCCCCCGGACGACGGGGGCCGGCAGTCGGCGGTGCTCATCCTGCTGGGCGAGGGGCCGGAGGGTCCGGACCTGCTGCTCATCGAGCGGTCCGCGGACCTGCGCTCGCACGCCGGCCAGCCGGCCTTTCCCGGTGGCGCCCTCGACCCGGAGGACTCGGGGCCGGTGGCGGCGGCGCTGCGGGAGGCGGCGGAGGAGACCGGGCTGGACCCCA
Organism: Actinomycetes bacterium; assembly: GCA_025455945.1. Taxonomy (GTDB): domain Bacteria; phylum Actinomycetota; class Actinomycetes; order Prado026; family Prado026; genus Prado026. The sequence continues at coordinate 2,354 of JALOLN010000118.1, read as the reverse complement.
CCGGGGTCGAGGTCTTCGCGACGCTGCCTGCGCTGTGGCTGCCGCCGAGCGGCTTCGTCGTCACGCCGGTCCTGGGGTGGTGGAGGGTTCCCAGCGAGGTGCGCGCCGCGGCGCCCGCGGAGGTCGCCGCAGTCCACCGCGTCCCCGTGGCCGAGCTGGTGGACCCGGCGAACCGGTGGCAGGTCCGGCACCCGATCGGGTTCGTGGGCCCGGCCTTCTCCGTCCGGGGGATGCTCGTGTGGGGGTTCACCGCCGGGCTGCTGGACCGCCTGCTGCACCTGGCGGGGTGGGAGCGGCCCTGGGACGTCGCGAGGGTCGAGCCGTTGCCCGACCACATCGTCAGGGGTCTCGGGTGACCGGCCGGTGAACGGGCTGGACCTCGTCATCGTCGGGCTCGCGGTCGTCTTCGCGCTCGCCGGGCTGCGGCAGGGCTTCGTCGTCTCGGTGGTGTCCTTCGCCGGGTTCCTCGCCGGTGCGCTGCTCGGCCTGCTCGTCGTGCCGCTGGCGCTGACGGCCGTCGAGCCCGGCATCCTGCGGACCCTGCTCGCGCTGGGCGGCGTCCTGGGCTGCGCGGCCCTGGTCCAGGTCCTCACCTCCCTCCTCGCCGGCCGGGTGAAGGCGCGCATCACCTGGCGGCCGGCACGGGCGCTGGACGCCGCGGGCGGCGCGCTCGTCAGCGTCGTCGCGGTCGTCATGGCGGCCTGGTTGCTGGGCATGGCGCTGGCGCGCTCCGCGGTCGAGGTGCCGTTCGCGACCCTCGCCAGGGACTCCCGGGTGCTGGCCACGGTGGACTCCGTGCTGCCGGCGGCACCCGACCAGGTCTTCTCCGCCTTCGGGGACCTGCTCGACTCCACCGGCTTCCCCCGGGTCTTCAGCGACCTCGGGCTGGAGCCCATCACGCCGGTCACCGCCCCCGACCCCGACCTGCTGGCCAACCCGGAGGTGCAGCGGGCGGGGGGCTCGGTCGTGAAGATCCTCGGCAGCGCCCCATCCTGCCGGCGGCGGATCGAGGGGTCGGGCTTCGTGTACGCACCGGGCCGGGTCATGACCAACGCCCACGTCGTCGCCGGCGTCGAGGAGCCTCGGGTCTACGTCGACGGCAGCGGCCGCGGGTACCGGGCCCGGGTGGTGGTGTTCGACCCGGCCACCGACGTCGCCGTGCTGTGGGTGCCGCGGCTGGAGCTCGAGCCGCTCGCGTTCGGGGAGACGGTGCGCCGCGGCGCGGACGCCGTCGTGCTCGGCTACCCGGGGGACGGCGCGCTGGACGCCGCCCCGGCGCGGGTGCGCGGCACCATCGACGCCGTCGGCGAGGACATCTACGGCAGGACGGACGTGACGCGGGAGGTGCTCGCGCTGCGTGCCACGGTGCGTGCGGGCAACTCGGGGGGTCCGCTGGTGGGCACCGACGGCCGGGTCGTCGGGGTGGTCTTCGCCGCCTCGACGGAGGACGCCGACACCGGCTACGCGTTGTCCGTCTCGGCCGTCTCCGCGGCGGCCGCTGCGGGGCGGCGCTCGGGGGACGAGGTCTCGACCGGCCCCTGCGCCTGACCGCTGGACAGCGCCTCGACCCGTGCGGCCGTCGCGGTGGCCCCGGCGGCCACGGCGGCGACGTCCAGGCCGTAGGGGCGGGAGCCGACCCATGGCTGGATCAGGCCGACGCCCCGCAGCAGCAGCCGCTGAGCTCCCACCAGGTTGCCGCGCTGCAGGTGGGTGAGGCCCACGGCCAGCTGCGCGAGCCCCCGCCACAGGTCCCGCTCGGCCGGGGGTGACGCCTTCCAGACGGCCTCCAGCACCTCGTGGGCGGCGAACGGCCGGCCCGCGTCGACCAGCCGGCGGGCCTCGGCCAGCGCCTCGGCCGGGCTGCGCGGGACGTCGGGCACGGGGTCGACGCCGATCCGGCCGGGTGGCAGGGGCCGGCCCGCCGCGTCGCGGGGCCGATCGGTCACCGGGACGGCGAACCTGCGGTGTGCACCGTGGTCCGCAGCCAGCCCAGGAGCAGGTCGCCGAAGGCGTCCGGTGCCTCCTCGTGGACGAAGTGCCCCGCCGGCAGCAGCTCCCGGCGGTAGGGGCCGGTCACGTACCGCTCCGAGCCGGCGCTGCTCGACGGGAGCATCGCCGGGTCGTGCTCGCCCAGGACCTGCAGAACGGGCACCCCGATGGGTGCCCGCATCCGGTGGGCGAACCGCAGCCCGTCGGGACGGGGGACCGAGCGGATTGCCCACCGGTAGTACTCCAAGGCCGAGTGCACGACGCCGACCGTGGCGAAGGCGGCCCGGAAGACCTCCTCGGTCGGCGGGTCGGGCCACCCCGGGGTGCGCGACCACTCGCGCAGGATCCGCCCCACCTCGGCCGCC
>JALOLN010000117.1 GCA_025455945.1 Actinomycetes bacterium | reverse complement strand
CTGCTCCCAGAACCCCCGCCGGTCGCCCACGAGGTACTCGACGCCCCGGACCCACTTCGGCCCCTTCCAGGCGTAGCGCCGGGGCACCACCAGCCGCAGTGGCCAGCCGTGCTCGGGGGTGAGCGGCTCGCCGTCCCGATGGGAGGCCAGCAGGCAGGTCGGGTCGCGCAGGTCGTCCAGCGGCAGGTTCGCGCCGTAGCCGTACTCGGCCCACACGAGCACGTGGGTCGCCTCGGCGGCCGGCGGGGCCAGCTCCAGCAGCGTGGCGGCGGCGACCCCGGTCCAGCGGCAGCCCAGCACCGACGTCTTCGTGACGCAGTGCAGGTCGACCACGGCCTCGACTCGCGGCAGCCGGCCGAACTCCTCGTAGGACCACCGCGTGGTCGCCCCGGTCGCCGTCGCGCCGTACACGCGCAGGTCCCACGCCTCGGGACGGAACCTGGGCACCGGCCCGTAGTGCAGCACCGGCCAGCCCCGGGACACCCGCTGGCCGGGCGGCAGGGGGCGCGACGCCCCACGATCCGGCACGCGCCGATCCTCGCAGAGCACCCGGAGCAGGCCACCTCGGCCCCCGCGGACGCACCCCTAGGCGCACCGCCGTCCACATGGTGGACCTCCCGACCAGCGGGCGGACAGCCCTCCGTAGACTGACCGCACAGACCCCACCACGTGGAGAGCCCCGAAGACCCCGGGGCTGCTTCGTCATGAGGAGCAGCTGATGGTCGTGGTCATGGCACCCGACGCCACCGACGCCGACGTCGCCGCCGTCGTCGCCCGTGTCGAGGCCGCCGGTGGGGAGGCCTTCGTCAGCCGGGGCGTGTCCCGCACGATCGTCGGCCTGGTCGGCGACGTCGAGGGCTTCGGGTCGCTGAACCTGCGCGGCATGCCCGGGGTGAGCGAGGTCGTCCGCATCTCCGCGCCCTACAAGCTGGTGTCGCGCCAGCACCACCGGGAGATGTCCACGGTGTGGGTGGGCCCGGCCGGGCACCGTGTGCCCATCGGCCCGGACACGTTCACGCTCATCGCCGGGCCGTGCGCGGTCGAGACGGCCGAGCAGACGCTGGACGCCGCGCGGATGGCGCAGGCGGCCGGTGCCACCCTGCTGCGCGGCGGAGCGTTCAAGCCGCGGACCTCGCCGTATGCGTTCCAGGGGCTCGGCGAGGCCGGGCTGCGCATCCTCGCCGACGTCCGGGCCGAGACCGGGCTGCCGGTCGTCACGGAGGTCGTGGACGCCAGCGACGTGGACCTCGTCGCCTCCTACGCGGACATGCTGCAGGTGGGCACCCGCAACATGGCGAACTTCGCGCTGCTGCAGGCCGTGGGGTCGGTGGGCCGGCCGGTGATGCTCAAGCGGGGCATGAACGCCACGATCGAGGAGTGGCTGATGGCGGCCGAGTACGTCGCCCAGCGGGGCAACCTCGACATCGTGCTGTGCGAGCGGGGCATCCGCACGTTCGAGCGGTCCACGCGCAACACCCTCGACATCTCGGCGGTCCCGGTGGCGCACTCGCTGTCGCACCTGCCGGTCGTGGTCGACCCGTCGCACTCCGGCGGCCGCCGGGACCTCGTCGTGCCACTGTCCCGCGCCGCGATCGCGGTCGGCGCCGACGGCATCATCGTCGACGTCCACCCCGACCCGGACACCGCGCTCGTCGACGGCCCGCAGGCCCTGGTGGACGCGGACCTGCGGGCCCTCGCCGCCGCTGTACGGCAGCTGCCCCCGCTGCTGGGCCGGCGCCCGGCAGCCGACGCGGTGACCGACTAGGAGCGGCGACCCGTCCGGGCTACGCCGACGGGGGCGCCTCGATCGCGGCCGGAGCCGCCTGGCCCTTGAGCGCGGCCAGCCGGGCCTCGACCTCGGCCTCGTCCGTGAGCTCCTCCAGGGACTCGAACTGGGCGTCGAGGGAGGACGCCGCGAGCTCGGCGCTGCCGATGGCCCGGGCCTCCTCGCGCTTGATCTTCTCCTCGAAGCGGCTCAGCTCGCTGGTCGGGTCCATGACGTTGACGCTCTTCAGCGCGTCCTGGACCTGGTTGGTCGCCTCGGCCATCTTCGCCCGCGCCACCAGCTCGTTGCGCTTGCTCTGCAGCTGGGAGAGCTTGCCCTTCATCTGCTCCAGGCCGGTCTTGAGCTTCTCGACCACCTGGGTCTGCTGGGCGATCGTGGGCTCGTAGCCGGACGCCTGCTGCTCGAAGTCCAGCTGCTTGTGCAGCGCCAGCTTGGTGAGGTTGTCGAACTTGTCCGCCTCCGCCGCGCTCCCGGCGGCGCGCAGCTGGTCCGCCTTGGCGCTGGCCGCCGATGCCTTGGCGCCCCACCCGCGGGCCGCCTCGAGGGCCTCCCGGTGGTCGCCCTCGATGAGGCGCAGGTTGCCGATCGTCGTGGCGACGGCCTCCTCCGCCTCCCGGATGTTGGAGGTGTAGTCCCGGATCATCTGGTCGAGCATCTTCTCCGGGTCCTCGGCGCTGTCCAGCAGCGCGTTGATGTTCGCCCGCGCCAGCTGCGCCACTCGGCCCAGGATGGACTCCGCCATCGTGCACTCCTTCCGTGCGGCCGGAGGTGTCCGGCCGCCTCGCCGCGTCGCCCGCCCCGGGGTCGGGGGGTCGCTAGAACCTTCCTCCTCCACCACGGCGGCCCCTCGTGCCGCCGCCGCCGAAGCTGCCCGGCCCGAGCCCCCCGCCGCCGAACCCGCCCCTGCCGCCGCCCCCGCGCAGCAGGCTGTCGATGAGGATGCCGCCGAGCACGGCGCCGGCGGCGCCCATCCCGCCGCCCCCGCTGCGGCCGCCGCCGGGCCCGCTCGGGGGCTGCCAGCGCGCGACGTCGGCCTGCGCCAGCTGACCGGCCTGCTCCGCCAGGACGTCGGCCTGCTGGGCGTGGCCGAGTGCGGTCTGCGGGTCCGACGGGGCCAGCGCCACCGCCTGCTCGAGGTGCCGCTGCGCCTCCGACAGCCGGGTCCGGGCCTCGGCGCCGACCGCACCCCGGCGGGTGGTGATGAAGTCGGCCGCCGCTGCGACCCCGGCCCGGGCGGTGAGCAGGGCCTGGTCGAGGGTGGCCCGGGTCCGCCGGTCGCGCTCCTGGTCCTCGCGCAGGTCGGCCAGCGCCGTGTCGAGCGCGGAGTCGGCCTCGGTGAGCCGGCGCAGGGCGGCGATCGGGTCGAGGCGGTCCGCCGGCTCGGCCCGCACGGCGGCGGCGGCCGCCTCCGCGGCGGCGGCGGCCGCGGCGAGGTCCGGCCGGTCGCCCTGGGCGAGCGCGGCCCGGGCCGCTGCGACGTCCTGGTCGGTCTCGACGAGGACGCCGGGCAGCCGGTCCCGGGCGTCGGCGAGGTCGGTGCCGGCCCGGTCGACGGAGTCCAGCAGGGCCGCCACCTGGGCCACGGCCTCCTCGGCGGCCCGCGCGCCCGCCACCGCCGGCGGCTTGGCGCCGGCCGCGAGGTCGGCCTCCGCCTGGGCCACCGCCGTGCGCGCGAAGCCCAGCCGCTCGACCGCCTGGTCGAGGTTGCCCCGGACCGTGGCCAGGGCGCCGGGGGGGTACTGCCCGGCGAGCCCCTCCACGACCGCCCGGGACCGGGCCAGCCGGCCGTCCAGCTCACCGGCCCGGGCGGACACCGCGGCGAGCACCTCCGGGGCGCGGGCCACGAGGTCCCGCAGGGTGTCGAACGCGTCGACCTGCTCGTCGAGGCGCTCGTTGGCCTGGGAGGTGCGCTGCACGATGTCGACGAGCATCGCCCGCCGGGTGGGCTCGTCCTCGGGCTCGCTGTCGTCGAGCCGCTGCTTGACCTCGAAGGCGGCGGCGAGCGCCGCACGGGCGTCGTCCAGCGCCACCCGGAACGGGCCGACGTGCCCCTCGCCGAACTCCGCGACGGCGAAGCCGAGCTCCTGCTCGCTGGTCTTCACCGCGTCGTCGGTCTCGATGAGCAGGCTGTTGGCCCGCCGGGCCAGCTCGTCCAGGGGCAGGGCCGCGAGCTCGTCGGCGGGGGCGCTGCCGCCCGCTCCCGCGGAAGCAGGCCGCTTCCGGCGTCGGGACAGCACCAGGCCGAGTACCGCGATGCCCCCCACGACCAGGAGCCCCACGACGAGGAGAGTGCCGAGCCCGCCCCCGCGGGAGCCGTCGTCGCCCGGCTCGGACTCGCCGGAGAGCGCCGCCGCGTAGCCGTCCGCGGCGGCCACCACGGCGCCCGCCCAGTCCTCGTCGGCGAGCCGTGGCTCGATGTCCTGCGTCGCCACGGCTGCCAGCTGCTCGTCGGTGAGCGGGAACTGCTCGTCGACGGAGTAGGCGTAGGCGCGGTCCCCCGTCGCGACGGCGAGCAGGACGTCGTTGAGGCCGAGGTCGCTGATCGTCGCCGTCCGGTCGGTCCACTCCTGGGCGCCGACCCCGTCGAAGGAGTCGACGTAGGCGACCCACAGCTGGACGTCGTGCTCGGACTGCAGCCGGTCCAGGGCCTCCTCCACCTCGGCGGTGCGCCCCTCCAGCGCGCCGACCTCGTCGGTCACCTGGGCCTGGAGCCGGAACGGTGCGGTGGCGCCGGCCGCGGTGGGCAGCCCGGCCACGACGAGGACGGCCAGGCCGGCCGCGCCGACCGTCCGCACCCAGCGAGGCACCCTGCCCACGACGACCTCCTCGAGCCCGCTTCGAACCCTAGCGAGCGGGTGCGACAGCGGTCATCCCGTCGCCCCCTCGTGCCGGAGCAGCCACTCCTTGGCCGGCAGGCCGTAGAAGTAGCCACCGAGCGTCCCGTCGCTGCGCACCACCCGGTGGCACGGCACGAACGGGGCGACGAGGTTGCGGGCGCACGCGCTGCCTGCGGCACGGACGGCGGCCGGGCGGCCGGCCTGAGCAGCGAGCTCGGCGTACGTCCACGTCGTGCCCGGCGGGATCCGCCGCATCGCGGCCCAGGCCTGCTGCAGGAACGGGCCGCCGGGCTGCCGGACCGCCACCGCGTCCAGGGCCCGCAGGTCGCCGGCCAGCCACGCCCGGACGGCGGCGGCCACCCCGCCGGACTCCGCGCACCGCCGCACGCCGCGGCCGGCGAGGTCGGGGGCGAGCCGGCCGACCACGTCGTCGAGGTCGGAGAAGCCCGACGCGACGACGGCGCCGTCGTCGTCGACGAGCACGACGAGGTCACCGACGGGCGTCGGCACGGTGAGGGCGTCCAGCGGGCGGGTCATGGGGTCTCCTTCGTCGTCGTGGGGTCCGCCGTCGCGGCGTCCGCCCACAGGTGGACGGCGCCGTAGCCGCGCCAGGGCCGCCACCGGTCCGGGTCGGCCCCCCGGGCGGCCACCCGCCGACGCAGCACGAGGTCGGTCCCGGGCCAGGCGTCCGGGTCGGCCAGCGCCCGCAGCGCCGCGTACTCCGCCGTCCAGGGGCCGATGCCGGGCAGTGCGAGCAGCCGGGTGCGGGTCTGGGCCCGGTCGGCGCCGGGGTCGAGGGACAGCCGCCCCTCGGCCACCTCGGCGGCCAGCGCCTGCAGCGCGCGCCGGCGGGCGGTGGTCAGGCCGAGCGCGCCGAGGTCGGCGGTGGCGACCTCGGTGGCGGTGGGGAACGCGTGGGTCAGCCCCGCTGCACCCTCCTCGGTGGGGACGGCGGACAGCGGCTCCCCCAGCGCGGCCACCAGCCGGCCGGCGAGCGTGCGCGCCCCGGCGACGGACACCTGCTGGCCGAGCACGGCGCGGACCGCGAGCTCGAAGCCGTCGACCGCTCCCGGCACGCGCAGCCCCGGCCGTGCGGCGACGAGGGGGGCCAGCGCCGGGTCGGCGGCCAGCGCCGGGTCGACGGCCGCCGGGTCGGCGTCGAGGTCGAGCAGCCGCCGGACCCGGGCCACCACCGTGGCCAGGTCCGCCAGGTCCGGCAGGTGCAGCCGGACGACGACGTGGCCGGCGCCGGGCACCGGGGTGGCGGCGAACAGGCCGGGACCGTGCGGCGTCCGCACGACCCGCCGGTAGCCGGCGTCGCCGGCCGACTCGAGCCCCGGGACCGCCCGAGCCGCCAGGAACGCCAGCAGGTGCGGTGCCGCGAACGGCTCACGGTGCACCAGGCGCAGCACCAGCCCGCCGCCCGCCGCCCGACCGCCCTCGGCGGTCGCGGACGGACTCCGACGCAGCAGCGACGGCGCGCAGCCGAACTCCGCCCGCATGACGTCGTTGAACTGGCGGATGCTCGCGAAGCCCGCGGCGAACGCGACCTCGGACAGGGGCAGCGGCGTCTGGTCGACCAGCAGCCGCGCCGTCTGCGCCCGCCGTGTCCGGGCCAGCGCCAGCGGCCCGACGCCGACCTCGGCGACGAGGCTGCGGTGCAGGTGCCGCTCGCTCACGGCGAGCCGGGCGGCCAGCCCGCGCACCCCG
>JALOLN010000019.1 GCA_025455945.1 Actinomycetes bacterium | reverse complement strand
GCCCACCCGCAGCGCGGCCAGGCCGTAGGCCTTGGAGAAGGTCCGCAGCACCGCGACATTGGGTCGCCCCCGCACGAGGTCCAGCCCGTCGGGCACCTCCGGGTCGCGGACGAACTCCCGATACGCCTCGTCGAGCACCACGAGGGCGTCGGCGGGCACGGCGTCGAGGAACGCCTCCAGCGCCGCCCGGCGGACCGCTGTCCCCGTCGGGTTGTTCGGCGTGCAGACGAAGACCAGGCGGGTCCGGTCGGTCAGGGCCGCCCGCATGGCCGTGAGGTCGTGGCCCTCGTCCGCACCGAGGGGGACCTGGACCGGAGTCGCGCCCGCGATCCGCGTGATGATCGGGTACGCCTCGAACGAGCGCCAGGCGAACAGGACCTCGTCGCCGACCCCGGCCGTGGCCTGCACCAGCTGCTGGGCGATCCCGACCGAGCCGGTGCCCACGGCCACCTGCTCGGCGGCGACCGTGAACCGGGCGGCGAGGGCCTCGACGAGGTCGGTGGAGGCGAAGTCGGGGTAGCGGTTCGCCTGTTCCGCCGCCCGGGACACCGCAGCCAGCACGGACGGCAGCGGCGGGTACGGGTTCTCGTTGGAGGAAATCTTGAACGCGCCCTCGGGGGCCGGGCGACCGGCCCGGTAGGCCGGCAGGTCCGCGAGCACCGGCCGCAGCCGGGGCGCTCCCCGGGAGGTCCCCATCCCCGCAGCGTAGGACGCGCCGGACGGCCCGTCATGACGCGGTTCGCCCGGAGTTGCGGGGGTCGGGTGGTCCTGGCCGGCCGGGGTCAAGTTCCTGCCGGGACCCGCCGAACGTTGAGGTGTCGGCCGCTCCACCGCTGTGGCCGTCCGGAGATCCCACTGACGGAGGGGACTATGGAAGACCTGCTGAACGAGCTGGAGCCGCCGGCTCCCGAGCCCGAGGAGCGCCAGCGCCGTCGCCGTCTCCTGGGGGCGATCGGCATCGCGGGCCTGTCCCTGGTCACGCTCGGGACACTGACCACCGGCGCCGTCTTCAGCGACGCCGACGACCTCGGCGCGAACAGCTTCACCACCGGGACCGTGCTCATCGGCACCACGCCGGCGACCGCGCTGTTCACCGTGGCGAACATGGCCCCCGGCGACACCGAGTACCGCTCCCTGAACGTCGTCAACCAGGGCACGCTGGACCTGCGCTACGCCGTCACGTCCACAGCGACCGACCCCGACAGCAAGGGTCTGCGCGACCAGCTGGGCTTCGCCGTCCACTCCGGCGTCAGCGCCGCGAACTGCGCGGCGGGCAACGTCACCGGCGGCACCCAGCTCTTCCCGGCGGCCGGCTACCAGACGCTGGGCGCCTCCTCCGTCGTCTTCGGCAGCACCGCCCAGGGCGCCGACACCGGCGACCAGGACGTCGCCGCCGGTGGCAACCAGCTGCTCTGCGTCGTCGCCGACCTGCCGCTGGCCACGGGCAACGCCTACCAGGCCGCGACCACGGTCGTCACCTTCACCTTCAGCGCCGAGCAGACCAAGAACAACCCCTGATCGAGCATGAACCGACCCTGGGTCGCCGCGGCACGGCGCTGGATCTTCCGCGCCGTGTTCGCGGTGTCCCTGGTCGGCATCCTGCTCGCGCACGGGCTGCCGCTGTGGTTCCAGCTGCACGGTGAGCGCCTGCTCATCGTCACCAGCGGCAGCATGGAGCCGGACATCCTCGCCGGCGACGCCGTCGTCATCCGACAGCTGCAGGCGTCGGAGCTGCGGGTCGGCCAGGTCGTCACGTTCCAGGCACCGGGGTCGAAGTCGTACACGACGCACCGGATCGTCGGCATCCACAAGCGCTACCTCGTGGAGGACCCCGGGCCCGAGGACCGGCCCTCGTTCTTCGTCCAGACGCAGGGTGACAACAACCCCAAGCCGGACCCCGACTTCACCCCGATCGGCTCGGTCCGGGGCATCGTGACGTCCGTGCTGCCCGACTGGGGGTACTTCCTTGCATGGGCGCACTCCGCGGAGGGGCGGCTGCTGCTCTTCGGGCCGCCGCTGCTCCTCATCCTCGCCGCCGAGGCGCTGTCCTGGCGCCGTTCGGCGGACGGGTCGCAGCCCGCCACAGCCCCGAGGAGGAGCCGTGGGACGGCGCCGGCCCCGGCGTGAGCAGCTCGGCCGGGTCGCCGCGGCCGTGGGCCTTGCGGTCGTCACGCTGATCGGCGTCGCCGAGACCGGTGCCACCACGGCCGCTGCGACCGCCACCACGGTCGTCGGCGGCAACACGTTCGCCACCCGCACCGCCTGCTCCGGTGGCACTGGCCTGCCCGGTGCCGTGCAGAGCCTCGGACCCACGTTCTACTGGCGGCTCGGCGATCCCGTGGGCGCGGTCACGGTCGCCGACTCCTCCGGCAACGGGCGTCCGGGCACCGTCCGCGTGACCGGCACCGCCGCGAACAACGTCGCGCTGGGCGCCACCTCGCTGATCTGGTGCGACACCGGAGCGCTGCGGCAACCCGCGGTCGCCCGGGCCGTGGCCAACGCCGGAACCGTCGTCTGGACCACCCTGCGCGCTGCCCCGGGGCCGAACACCTTCACGATCATGGCCTGGGTCCAGGTCCCGGCCGGCCTGGCCACCGGCGGCCGCGTCATGGGCTTCGGCAACGCGAGCACCGGGCGCTCCACCACCTACGACCGCCACTTGTTCGTCGACAACCAGGGCCGGGCGGCGTTCGGCATCTACCCGGGCGCGGTCCGCGTGCTGCGCTCGACGACGCTGGTGAACGACGGCAAGGCCCACTTCCTCGTCGCCACCCTGGGGCCCAGCGGTGGCCGCCTCTACGTGGACGGCGTGCCGCAGGGCAGCGACCCGACGTGGACCGTCGCCCAGAACTACGGCGGCTACTGGCGGGTCGGCTGGGACAACCTCGCCGGCTGGGGCCCAGCGGGCGACCCGGTCAACCCGACGAACTTCGGTCTCGGTGGGGTGATCGACGAGGCGGCGGTCTTCGAAGGCCAGGAGCTCTCCGCGGCCCAGGTGGCCGCGATCTGGGCGACGAACCACTGGTAGCGGGTCGCCCGAACGGACGGCGTCGTCCGCCGGGCGGCTGGACACGCCCCCAAGATCCACGATCACGAGGCCCGCGCCCGGCATCCTGATGCGGTGATCCGTGACGACCGACAGACGGTGGACGTGCGCGCCCGGCTGGCCAACGAGCGGTGGCTCGCCCTGGCGCGCCGGGCCGCTGCCCCGGACACGCCTCCCGTCGAGCTCGCCAGACTGGCCGGCCACCACAGCTTCGCCGTCCGGGCGGCGGTGGCCGCGCACCCGTCCTGCCCGCGCGAGACCCTGGAGTCACTGGCCGACGACGCCAGCCTCGCCGTCCGCAGCGCCGTGCGCCGGCGCACGGCCTGGCTGCCCGGCTGACCCGCCTGCGGCACCCCCGGCGCTGAGCCGGTGGCGTGCCGCCACCAGCAGCGCCGCGGCGAGCAGCGCGCCGCACCCGGACAGGACCAGCGGGACGACGCCGTCGCCCGGCCCCGCCGTCCACAGCAGGCCGGCCCAGGTGCCCGCGAGGAGAACCGCGCCGCTGCCGAGGCCCTGGAACACCCCCTGGGCGCGCCCGCGGTGCGCCTCGGGCACCAGTGCGGAGACCCACGCCTTGCCCACCCCGTCGGTCAGCGCCGGGAACAGCCCGTAGACGGCCATGAGGACGAACACCGCCGGGCCGCCGTCGACCAGGCCGAGGCCGAGGTACCCCACGGCGAAGGCGACCAGGCCCGCGGCGTAGACCAGCGGCCGCGACCAGCGGTCGGTCAGCGCTCCGGCCGGGTAGGAACCCAGCGCGTAGACCGTGTTGAACAGGACGTAGGCCCACACGACCTGCGTCGTGGAGAAACCCAGGTCCATGACCCTCAGCAGAACGAGCGCGTCGGAGAAGTTGAGGACGGCGATCGCCACGAGCACCGCGGTGACCAGCCGGAACTGCCGCGGCAGCGGCGAGCGCACGGCCCCCCGAGACCCCGTCCCGCGCCGGACCGGGGCGGCCGGGCTGGGCGCCGCCCGGCGCGGCTCGCGGACGAGCAGGACGAGCAGGGCGGAGACCGTGGCCGGCACCACGGCCCACCACAGCGCCGCCTGCAGGTCGCCGTCCACCGCGCTCAACGCCCACAGGCCGAGCAGGGGGCCGACGACCGCACCCAGGGTGTCCCCGGCCCGGTGGAACCCGAACGCCCGCCCGAGCGACTCCGGCGGCACCGAGTCGGCGATCAGGGCGTCCCGCGGCGCGGACCGGACACCCTTGCCGAACCGGTCGACGACCCGCCCGGCCAGCACCACCGGCCAGGCGCCGGCCGCAGCCACGAGTACCTTGCCCAGCGCGGCCAGCCCGTAGCCCGCGCCGATGAAAGCCCTCCGCCCGCGCCGGTCCGACCAGCGGCCTGCGACGTACCGGGTCACGCCCGAGGTGGCGTCGGCCAGGCCCTCGACGACGCCGACGACCACCGGCGGGGCCGCGAGCACCCCCGTCAGCAGCAGCGGAAGCAGCGGGAACAGCAGCTCGCTGGCGGCGTCCTGCGTGAACGACACCAGGGTCAAGACGACGAGGTTGCGGGTCAGCCACCGTCGTCCGCCCATCGTCAGTGGCTCCCGGGCCGTGCGCGGCCGTCAGCTTTGGGCCATGTCGACGAACCGGCTGTAGTGGCCCTGGAACGCCACCGTCACCGTGGCCGTCGGCCCGTTGCGGTGCTTGGCGACGATGAGGTCGGCCTCCCCGGCCCGCGGCGACTCCCGCTCGTACTGGTCCTCGCGGTGCAGCAGGATCACCATGTCGGCATCCTGCTCGATGGCACCGGACTCGCGCAGGTCGGACATCTGCGGCCGCTTGTCGGTGCGCTGCTCGGCGCCGCGGTTGAGCTGGCTGATCGCGATGACCGGGACCTCGAGCTCCTTGGCCAGCAGCTTCAATGACCGGGAGAACTCCGCCACCTCCTGCTGGCGGGACTCCACCCGCTTGCCGCTGCTCATCAGCTGCAGGTAGTCGACCACGACCAGCCGGAGGTCGTGGCGCTGCTTGAGCCGGCGGCACTTGGCCCGGATCTCCATCATCGACATGTTGGGGCTGTCGTCGATGAACAGCGGCGCCTCAGCCACCGAGCTCATGGTCCGCGCCAGCCGGGTCCAGTCGTCGTCGCTCATCGTGCCGCTGCGCATGTGGTGCAGCGCCACCCGCGCCTCGGCGGAGAGCAGCCGCATCGTGATCTCGTTGCGGCTCATCTCGAGAGAGAAGATCGCGCTGGTCAGCCCGTGCTTGATGGACGCCGACCGGCACACGTCCAGACCCAGGGTGGATTTGCCCACGGCTGGCCTGGCCGCCACGACGATCATCTGGCCCGGGTGCAGGCCGTTGGTGAGCTGGTCAAGGTCGGCGAACCCGGTCGGCACGCCGACCATGGCACCGCCGCGCGAGGAGATCGCCTCGATCTCGTCGAGGGTGCCCTGCATGATGTCCGACAGCGGCAGGTAGTCCTCGCTGGTGCGCCGCTCGGTGACCGAGTACAGCTCGGCCTGGGCCCGGTCCACCAGGTCGTCGGCGTCACCGCCGTCGGTCGCGTAGCCCAGCTGGACGATCTTCGTGCCGGCCTCGACGAGCCGCCGCAGCACCGCCCGCTCGCGCACGATGCGGGCGTAGTAGGAGGCGTTCGCCGCGGTGGGCACCGACGAGATGAGGGTGTGCAGGTAGGGGGCCCCGCCGATGCGGGCCAGCTCGGCACGCCGGGTCAGCTCGGCGGCCACCGTCACCGGATCGGCCGGCTCACCACGGCCGTAGAGGTCGAGGACGGTGTCATAGACGGTCTGGTGCGCCGGCTTGTAGAAGTCGCCGGGCCGCAGCACCTCGACGACGTCCGCGATCGCGTCCTTCGACAGCAGCATGCCCCCGAGGACGCACTGCTCCGCCACGAGGTCCTGCGGCGGGGTCCGCTCGAACGCGGCGTCGTAGCCGCTGGCGGAGACCTCGATGTCGGCGACGCTCACCTGGTGCGGACCTCCCCTGGGCCGGGCCGCCGTCGCTGGCCGACGATGGCCGGGACGGGCTCTCGGCGGGCAGTCTGCCGCCGCCCACCGACAGGTCTGAAGTCGGCTCGGCGTGTCGGCCGCGGGGCCTGTGGACCTGCTGTGGAGAGGGAGCCGCGAAGCTGTGCACGACCCCGGGACGACCCACGGCGCGTCGTCCACACGCCGTGGACGAGGCTGTGGAGAACCTCGCCGTAAGCGCTTCCGCGGGGCGCTGACCTGCAGTGATGTCGTCCGCAGGGTGTGGACCGGAGAAAGTCCGCCTGATGACCACCCGGTGACCACCTGATGGACGGCTGGTCCGACTCCACACCCACCCCCAGCGAAGATCACGGTCTGTGGGCAGTAGGCGCCGTCAGACGGCCTGATCGGACCACAGACAGCGATCTCGGCGGGCGGGGCGGGGGCCGGCGGGGCCGGGAGCGACAGCCGGCCCGGGCCCCCACGGGGGACCCGGGCCGGGATGACCGTGCCGCGGTGTCAGGCCGGGACGACGTCCAGCGCGATCGTGGCGTCGACGTCGGCGTGCACCCGGACCTTCACCGTGTGCGCGCCGACCGTCTTGATCTGGCCGGGCAGCTCGATCCGCCGGCGGTCGATGTCGGGGCCGCCGGCGGCCTTCACCGCGGCCGCGACGTCGGCCACCGTGACGGAGCCGAACAGCCGACCGCCCTCGCCGGCCCGTGCCGGCACCCGCACGGTCAGCGCCTCGAGCTGGCGCCTGATGTCCTCGGCGTGACCGACGTCGCGCACCTCGCGGACCTCGCGGGCCCGCTTGATGGTCGCGATCTGCTTCTCTCCGCCGCGGGTCCACGGCAGCGCCAGCCCGCGGGGCACGAGGTAGTTGCGGCCGTAGCCGTCCTTGACCTCGACGACGTCGCCGGGGGCGCCGAGCCCGGCGACCTCGTGGGTGAGGATGAGCTTCATGGTTGTGCCCCTCCTCAGCGGGCGGTGCTGGTGTAGGGGAGCAGGGCCATCTCGCGGGCGTTCTTCACGGCCTTGGCGATCTGGCGCTGCTCCTGCACGGACACGCCGGTGACCCGGCGGGCGCGGATCTTGCCGCGGTCCGAGATGAACTTGCGGAGCAGCGCAGTGTCCTTGTAGTCGACGTACTCGATCTTCGCGACCTTGAGCGGGTTCGCCTTCTTCTTGGGCTTGCGCAGCGGCGGCTTGGCCATGTCAGTGGTCTCCTGGGGTGCAGCGGGGTCTTGGTCAGGGGGCGCGCGCGGCGCGGGCTAGAACGGCGGCTCGTCGGACGTCGACCCGCCCCAGCCGGCGTCGGCGCCGCCGGCGGATCCGCCGCTGGCACCACCGGGGGCGGGGGTCGCCCACGGGTCGTCGGGGGGCGGCGCGCCGAAGGCACCGCCGCCACCGCCACGGGAGACCTTGGTCACCTTCGCGGTGGCGTAGCGCAGCGCCGGACCGACGTCGTCGACCTGGCACTCGACGACGGTGCGCTTCTCGCCCTCCTTGGTCTCGTAGGACCGCTGCTGCAGCCGGCCATGGACGATGACGCGCATGCCGCGCTGGAGGGACTCGGCGACGTTCTCCGCGTACTGCCGCCAGACGCTGCAGCGCATGAAGACGGTGTCGCCGTCCTTCCACTCGTTGGTCTGCTTGTCCAGCACCCGGCTGGACGAGGCCACGGTGAACGACGCGACCGCCGCCCCGCTGGGCGTGAACCGCAGCTCGGGGTCGTTGGTCAGGTTGCCGACGATGGTGACCTGGATGTCTCCGGCGGCCATGGCTGCCTCCTACCTGACGTCCGGACGGATGACCTTGGTCCGCAGCACGGCCTCGTTGAGGTTGAGCTGACGGTCGAGCTCCTTGACCACAGCGGGCTCGCAGGAGAGGTCGATGACGGCGTAGATGCCCTCGGCCTTCTTCTTGATCTCGAAGGCGAGGCGGCGACGGCCCCAGATATCGACCTTCTCGACCGTCCCGCCGCCCTGCCGGACGACGTTGAGGAACGAGTCGAGGCTCGGAGCGACCGTGCGCTCCTCGAGCTCGGGGTCGAGGATGAGCATCAGCTCGTAGCGACGCATGCGGGAACCCGCCTCCTCTGGACTACGGCGGCCACGGTCCTTCCGTGGCAGGAGGGTCAGTACGTCGATGCGGGCCGCGACCGGTGGACGATCGGTGACTCCGCAGCCCGGCAAGGATAGCCGCGGCCGGCGCCACGCCGAAATCGTCGTCCACAGTCCTGGCTCTCACCTGCCCCGGCCGACCACACTGGGGGTGATGACCGTCAGCGGAGGTGGCTCATGGCAGCGTCCCAACCCCCCAGCGCCGAACCCCCGGTGCCGGGTCACCACGGGCCAGCGGACCGGCACGACCCCACCGGCCACCATGCCGCCAGCGTCCGACTGGCCGGCGTCACGGTCGTCCTCGGCGTGGCGGCGGTCCTGCTCGCGGTCTTCGACTTCTACACCCTCGGCATCGTCGTGGGCATCGCCGGGATCGCCGTCGGGCTGTTCTCCCAGATGAACTCGGAGTCCACCGAGCAGCGCTGGTTCGACGTCTTCGGGATCGGGGCCTCGGCCGTCGGGTTCTTCATCTCGCTGCTCAGCGGGTAGCGGCCGTCGGGCAGGATGGCCCCGTGCGGGTCGCCACCTGGAACGTCAACTCCGTCGGCGCCCGCCTGCCCCGGCTCGTCGAGTGGCTGGAGCTGGCCGCCCCCGACGTGCTGTGCGTGCAGGAGACGAAGGTCGCCGCCGACGCCTTCCCCGCCGCGGCGGTGGCCCCGCTCGGCTACCAGGTCGCCCACCACGGCGAGGGCCGGTGGAACGGTGTGGCGGTGCTCTCCCGGGTGGGGCTCGAGGACGTCGTCCGGGGGCTGCCCGGGGACCCGGGCTTCCCCGACCCGGGCACGCTCGAGGCGCGCGCGGTGGCCGCGACCTGCGGGCCGGTCCGGGTGACCTCGGTGTACGTGCCCAACGGTCGCACGCCCGAGGACCCCCACTACGCCTACAAGCTGCGCTGGCTGGCCGCCCTGGGCGCCGCCGTGGCCGCCGATGCCGTCGGGGCACGTCCGTTCGCGGTGCTCGGCGACTTCAACGTCGCCCCCACGGACGCCGACGTGTGGGACCCGGCCGCCTTCGTGGGCTCCACGCACGTCACCGCTGCCGAGCGCGCGGCGCTCGCCGGGCTGCGCGCCACCGGGCTCGCCGACGTCGTCCCCACCATCGCCAAGGGTCCGCACCCGTACACCTACTGGGACTACCGCGCCGGGGCCTTCCACAAGGGCATGGGCATGCGGATCGACCTGGTGTACGGCAACCCGCCGTTCGTCTCGGCCGTCCGCGCCGCGGTCGTCGACCGCGACGCCCGCAAGGGCAAGGGCCCCTCCGACCACGCGCCGGTCGTCGTCGACCTCGACCTATAGCCTGGCAGACGTGCCGCTGGAGGTCCGACCGCTCCCCGCACCGGAGCACCTCGCGTTCGTCGCGGAGCGCTCGGGGAGCTTCCTGCAGTGCCCCTCCTGGGCCGGGGTGAAGGCCGAGTGGGGCAGCCTCGGGCTCGGCTGGTACGACGGGGAGCGCCTCGTGGGGACCGGCCTGGTGCTGCTGCGGCAGCTGCCGAGGGTCAAGCGCTACCTGGCCTACCTGCCCGAGGGGCCGGTGATCGACTGGGCGGCCCACGACGCCGCCGACGTCACGGCGCCGCTGCTGGACCACCTCCGGGCCCACCGCGTCTTCTCCGTGAAGATGGGCCCCCAGGTCGTCGTCCGGCGCTGGACCGCGGACACCGTCAAGGACGCCATCGCCGGCGGCACCGTGCAGCGGCTGCGCGACGTGCCCCCCGACGCCACCGACGACGCGGGCCTCGGGCTCGCCGAGCGGCTGCGCGGGCTGGGCTGGCAGCAGGAGGAGGCGGAGGGCGCCGGGTTCGGTGACGTCCAGCCCCGGTACGTGTTCCAGGTGCCGCTGCTCGACCGGGAGCCCGCGGACCTGCTGCGGGGGTTCAACCAGCTGTGGCGGCGCAACATCAAGAAGGCCGACAAGTCGGGGGTCGTGGTCACGCGGGGCGGCTACGAGGATCTCCCCTCGTTCCACGAGGTCTACGTCGAGACCGCCGGCCGCGACCGGTTCACCCCCCGCGGCCTGTCCTACTTCCAGCGGATGTGGCGCGCCATGACCGAGGAGGACCCGGACCGTATCCGGCTCTACCTCGCCCGGCACGAGGACCAGCTGCTGGCCGCCACGACCTGGGTTCGCGTCGGCCGGCACGTCTGGTACTCCTACGGCGCGTCGACGACCCAGGGCCGGGAGCTGCGGCCCAGCAACGCCGTGCAGTGGCGGATGATGCTCGACGCGCAGGAGGCGGGCGCGGACGTCTACGACCTGCGTGGCATCTCCGACACCCTCGACCCGCAGGACCACCTCTTCGGGCTCATCCAGTTCAAGGTCGGCACCGGCGGCGAGGCCGTGGAGTACCTCGGCGAGTGGGACTACCCCCTCTCCCCCGTGCTGCACCGGGCCGTGCGGGCCTACCTCGCCAGGCGCTGACCCAGCGAACCGAAGGTGGTCCGATGACCCTCACCCTGCACGTGGACACCGCCGCCTGGCGCAGCCAGCTGGCCGCGGTCCGCGCCGACACCCCCGGCCTGGTGCCGGTGGTCAAGGGGAACGGCTACGGCTTCGGGCGCGGCCTGCTGGGCGCCGAGGCGGCCCGCCTGGGGGTCGCCGCCGTGGCGGTGGGCACGGCGGCGGAGGTCGACTCGGTCCTGGAGACCTTCCCCGGCGACGTCCTCGTGCTCTCCCCCTGGCACCCGGCCGTCGACGGCCCGGCCCCGCCCGGGGGCGACGAGCGCGTCGTGCGCACCGTCTCCTCACCGGCGGGGCTGGCCGTGCTGGCCGCGGCGGGCGGGCACCGGGTCGTCGTCGAGGTGCTCACCTCGATGCGCCGGCACGGGCTGGCCCCGGACGAGCTCGCCGGGGTGCGCGCGCTGCTCGACGACGTGCGGCTGGAGGGGTTCGCCCTGCACCTGCCGATCGACGTCGGCCAGCTGAGCCGCGTCGAGGAGGTCGAGTCCCTCATCGCCCGGCTGTGGGGGGCCGAGCTGCCGGTGCGGCGGCTGTGGCTGAGCCACCTGACCCCCGACGAGCTGGCTGGTCTGCACGACAGCCACCCGGACGTCGACCTGCGGGCGCGGGTCGGGACCCGGCTGTGGCTGGGGGACCGCAGTGCGTTCGCCGCCCGGGCCACCGTGCTGGACGTGCACGCCGTGCGCCGCAGTGACCGCTTCGGCTATCGCCAGCGCCGCGCACCCGGGGCGGGCCACCTGCTCGTCGTCGGCGGCGGCACGGCCCACGGCATCGGGCTCGAGGCGCCCAAGCAGGTCCGCGGGGTCACCCAGCGCGCGAAGGTGGCGGCGATCGGCGGCCTGGAGGCCACCGGCCGGGCGCTGTCGCCGTTCACGGTCGCGGGCCGGCAGCGCTGGTTCGCCGAGCCGCCGCACATGCAGGTGTCCATGGTCTGGCTGCCCGACGACGTCGAGCCGCCCGCCATCGGCGCCGAGGTCGACGTCGACGTCCGGATGACGACGACCACGTTCGACCGCGTCGTCCTGGAGTAGGACGCCGCCGGGTCAGCCGGCCCACCGCGAGGTGGCGAACCCCACGGTGAGGGCGACCGAGAGGGGCACCATCGCGGCGAGCAGCCAGGCCAGCCGGGCCTCGCCGCCCGGACCTGCCCGACTGCGCAACGTCCAGGCGGCCAGCGCGGCCCACAGGGGCCACCACAGCAGGGTCGCGCGGGGCACGGACAGGTAGTACGACGACGTCGCGAGCACCGCGACCTGCAGCCCCACGAAGACCGCCTCCGGCCAGCGACGGTTCCGGACCAGCCAGCCGGTCAGGGCGACGCCGACGACGAGCGCGACCAGCTCCAGCCGGAACCCGAGCAGCGCGTAGGCCGGCTGCGCCGGCTCGTGGAACGCCGCGTGCCAGGTCCGCGCCCAGGCGTCCCAGGGCCAGGTGGGCGTGCGACCCCAGCCATGCTGTTGCGCGTGCAGCCAGGCCAACGCGTCCCCCGTGCTGGCCCACCGCTGGGCACCGAACCCCAGCACCGGCAGCAGCCCGAGCAGCAGCCACGCCCAGGACCAGCGCCCCGGCGGCCCGGCGCCCGCCCCACCGCGGCGCTGCTGGAGGTACCGGACCGCCAGGGCCGCGAGCAGGAACAGCCCGGTGACCCGCACCGAGCAGGCGCCGGCGGTGAGCAGCCCGGCAGCGGCCCAGGCGCCGCGCCGCGCGGCCAGCCACGCCGGCAGCGCGAGGGCGAGGAAGAGCGCCTCTGTGTACCCGGCGGCGAGGAACACCGCCGACGGTGCCAGCACGAGCAGCAGCACCGCCCGGGGCCCGGCTCCCGGCGGCCCGTCGGCCTCGGCCAACCGGGCCAGGGCGGTGACCGCCACCGCACCGGCCACGAGGGACACGACCGGCCCGGTCCACACCCAGGGCACCCCGACGGCGTGCAGGCCACGCAGCAGCAGCGGCAGCCCGGGGAAGAAGGCGTCCAGCCTGCTGCCGTCCGGCGGCTGGTCGTAGCCGTCCCGGGCGACCGCGAGGTAGTGCACCGCGTCCCACTGGAGCAGCTGGCCCGGGCCGACCGCAGGGGCGCCCAGGGCGAGCCCGGTCGACCACGCCACGACGACGAGCAGCCAGGCCAGTCCGGCGCGGCTGGCCGCCCAGACCAGCAGCGCGGCCCGGTCGGTCGGCCCCAGCCGGGTCATCGCGCGTGCTGCGGCTCCGGCCGGCTGGTCCCCAGGGCGACGACGTCAGGGGCTCCGTCGAGGACGCCGCCCGCCGGGTCGTCGGAGCCGTCCGCACGGACCGGGTCGTGCTCGGGGTACCAGGCGTCACGGACGACCAGCCCGACGACCCACACCGTGGCCAGGACCCGCAGCAGCGTCGCCCCGGTGTGCGTCCACTCGGGCACGGTGATGTCCACCGCGCTGGTGAGGTCCTCGAGGTGCCACCAGACCGCCACGAAGTACACGGCCTCGGCCGCCTGCCAGACGAGGAAGTCGCGCCAGCGGGGACGGGCGAGGGGGAACAGCGCGATCATCCACAGCACGTACTGCGGGGAGTAGACCTTGTTGGTGAGCGCGAACGCGGCCACCACGAGGAAGGCCAGCTGGCCGATCCGCGGGCGGCGGGGTGCAGCGAGGGCGAGCACGGCGATCCCCGCGCAGGCCAGCAGGAAGGCGCCGCCCGACACGGCGTTGAGCAGCCCGCCGGTCATGCCGACCCCCTCCCGGTCGAGGGCGTACCACACCGAGCCGAAGCCGGCGATGCGCTGCTCGGAGAAGGTGTAGAAGCGCGCCCATCCGTCGGGGTAGGCCAGGTAGACGGGCAGGTTGACGGCCACGAAGGCGGCCACCGCTGTGCCCGCGGCGCGCAGGAAGTCGGCCAGCCGCCCGGCCCGCAGGCAGAGCAGGAACAGCGGACCCAGCAGCACGACCGGGTAGAACTTCGCGGCCACCGCCAGTCCGAGCAGCGCACCAGCCACCCCCGGCCGCCGCCGGGACCAGGCGAGCAGGAAGCCGGCGGCGAGGGCGACGGCGAGCAGGTCCCAGTTGATCCAGGCGGTGAGCAGCAGACCCGGTGCCAGGGCGAACAGCGCGGCATCCCAGGGGCGCCGGCCCGCCGTGCGGGCGACCAGCCAGGTCGTGGCCAGCGCGCAGGCGGTGAGCACCAGCACCGTGACGTCGAAGAACGTGCGGCCGCGGTCGGTCGGGTCGGCCGCGCCGTTCAGCCGGGCGGTCACCCACGCCGAGGCCGTCATCACCGCCCCGGTGAGGACCGGGTACTCCAGCGGCTCGTGGTCGACGCTGGAGTCGTACACGGGGATCCCGTCGGCCAGTCCCCGGGCGCTGTAGAGCAGCGCGACGTCGGAGTAGCACAGCTCGGGGTACATCCGGCCGTCGGTCCACCCGTCGGCGCGGCAGGCCTGCTTCTGCAGCAGCGCCAGGGCGCAGGTGACCGCGGTGAGCACGAGCAGGACGGCGAGGATGCGGGGCGGGCTCGCCCGGACCCGCCGCCCCGCCGGCCCGCCCAGCACCTCGCTGCCGGCCCGCACGACCGGGTCGTCGCGGCTGGGGAGCGCCACCGCCGGGGGGTCTGAGCGGGCCGCCACGTCAGCCCTCTGCCGGTGGGCTGGCCAGCGTGGTCGGCGACGCGCTCGCAGTCGGACTCTCGCTCGGCGGAGGGGACGGGCTCTCGCTCGGCGCCTCGGACGGCGTCGCGGAGGCGGAGGGGCTCGGGCTCGGGCTCCCGGACGGCGTCGGGGTCGCGCTCGGCGTCGGGGTGGCGGTGGCCGACGGGATCGCGGTCGGCCCCCCACCGATGTCCGCGGGCTCGGGGAACTCCAGCACCGGCTCGCCCTCGAGGGCGCCGCCCATGAACGCCGTCCAGATCCGCGCCGGGAACGAACCACCGGTGACCGACGACAGCCCGCCCACCCCGTTCATCGGCTGCAGGATGCCCTGCTCGTCCGGCCGGAACAGCACGACAGCGGTCGCCAGCTGCGGGGTGTAGCCCACGAACCACGCCGACCGGTTGCTGTTCGTCGTCCCCGTCTTGCCGGCCGCGGGCCGGCCGAGCCGCTGGGCCGCGAAGCCGGACCCCTCGGTGACGACGCGCTGCAGGGCGTAGCTGGTGTCCGCCATGACGTCGGGGGCGAACACCAGCTGGGGGCGGGCCTGCAGCTCGTACAGCACCCCGCCCGAGGCCGTCTGCACGCGGGCGACGGAGGTGGGGGTCGTGCGCCGGCCCTCGGCCGCGAAGGTTGCGTAGGCGCCGGCCATGTCCAGCGCGGTCGGCGAGGCCGTGCCGAGGACGACGGTGGGATTGTCGCCGATCTCGACGTCGTCGGGGATCCCGGCCCGCCGGGCCACCTCGACCACCTTCGACGTCCCGACGGTGATGCCGACGTCGACGTACACGGTGTTCACCGAGTCCTCGGTGGCCCGCAGCAGCGTGATCGAGCCGTAGGAGCGGCCGCCGAAGTTCGGCACCCGGTACGTCCCCCCGTCGGGGGTGTCGAAGGTGCGGGGGCTCGAGCCGTCCCAGACCGAGCGCAGCGAGACCCCGTCCTCGAGCGCGGCGACCAGGCCGAAGGGCTTGAACGTCGAGCCCGCCTGGGGGGCGGACTGGGTGGCGTCGTTGTACTGCTGCTCGGCGTAGTCGTCACCGCCGTACATGGCGACGATCGCGCCGGTCGCCGGGTCCACCGAGGCCAGGCCCACCCGCACCCCCTCGGCGTTGCGGGTGGGCCGTTCCTCCTCGACGGCGGCGACCGCGGCCTCCTGCGTCGCCCGGTCGAACGTGCTCACGACCCGCAGCCCGCGCCGGTTGATGTCGTCCTCGGTGAAGCCCCGCTGCTCGACCAGCTCCCGGCGCACGGTCTCCAGCAGGTAGCCGTCCGTGCCGCCGACCTGGGTGGGCGGCTGCCGCTCGAGGACCGTCGGGAACTGCGCTGCCGCCCGGGCGGCCGGGTCGAGCCAGCCCTCCTCCTCCATGCCGCCCAGGACGTAGCCCCAGCGCTGCTCCAACCGGTCGGCGTTGTTCTCCGGCGAGTAGCCGCCCGGGGACCGCAGGATCGCCGCCAGCACGGCGCCCTGCTCGACGGTCAGGTCGGCGGCGTCCACGCCGAAGTAGGCCCGGGACGCAGCCTGGATGCCGTAGGCCCCCCGGCCGAAGTAGATCGTGTTGAGGTAGTCCTCGAGGATCTGCTCCTTCGACAGCTGCTGCTCCATCTTGACCGAGACGAAGAACTCCTCGATCTTGCGCCGCCAGGTGCGGTCCTGCGTGAGGTAGTAGTTCTTGACCAGCTGCTGGGTGATCGTCGAGCCGCCCTGCGTCGAGCCGCCCCGCAGGTTGTTCCAGACGGCCCGGCCGATCCCCGTGACCGAGACCCCGCCGTGCTCGAAGAAGGAACGGTCCTCGGCGGCGAGCACGGCGTCCTTGACGTGCTGGGGCACCTCGGCCAGCGGCACCGACGTGCGGTTCGCGGTGCCCATCCGGCCGAGCTCGGTCTCGCCGTCCGACCAGTACACGACCGTGGTCTGGGCCAGCGCCTCGTCGTTCGGCTCCGGCACGTCGATGGTGGCGTAGAGGACGGCCACGGCGGCGACGCCGAGTCCCACCAGCGTGAGGGCGACGGTCAGCCACTGCCGCCAGGAGGGCCAGAAGCGCCGCAGCCCGGTCCGTCCGGACCGGGGGTAGTCGATCCTCACCGGCGTCTCAGGTCCTCGTCCTCGATGGTGCGCTGCCGACGCGGCGGCCGCCGCGGCTCGCCGTCACCCAGGACGTACGAGAGCGTGAGGTGGTTCCACGCGCAGTCCTGGCAGACCTCGACGACGTAGACGCGGAACTCGCCGTGCTCGCGGGCCATCGTCTCCAGCTCGGTGGTGGAGCGCAGCCGGCCCGAGAACTGGCCCAGCTCGTCGCCGAACACGTAGTTCAGCGTCGTCAGGACGCCGCTTCGGCACACCGGGCAGGAGCGCCCGGCCGGCTCGCCGTGGAACTTCGCCGCCCGCAGCAGGTAGGGGTCGGCGTCGCACACGTCGGTCGACGAGGAGCCGCCGCGGAAGAGCGACTCCAGCGTCGCCCGCCGAGCGAGCGAGTAGTCGATCACCGACCGCTGGGACCACACGGCACCCGAGGGTACGGCGTCGGCGCGGCGGCTGGACGACGTCCATCGGGTGACCGGGTGTCGACTTGTCGGCGGCCCGCCGGTGTCCTATCGTTCCTGATATATCGACCCGATACATCGAGTCGAGCGTGAATCGAGTGCGGAGAGGGATCCCGTGAGCAAGCGCAGCGGTGTGCTCGAGCTGGCCGTGCTCGGCCTGCTGCACGAGTCCCCGCTGCACGGCTACGAGCTGCGCAAGCGGCTCAACGCCGTCCTCGGCTCCTTCCGGGCCTTCTCCTACGGCTCCCTCTACCCCTGCCTGAAGGACCTCCTCGCCCGCGGCTGGATCACCGAGGACACCGGGGTCGAGCCCGGTGCACCCGCACGGGGGCGCCGGTCGCGGATCGTCTACCAGCTGACCGCCGAGGGCAAGGAGCGCTTCCAGGAGCTCCTCGCCGACGCCGGCCCGGCCGCCTGGGACGACGAGAACTTCGGCGTCCACCTCGCGTTCTTCGGGCAGACGGACGCCGACGTGCGGATGCGCATCCTGCTGGGCCGGCGCAGCCGGCTCGAGGAGCGGCTCGACACCCTGCGTGCCTCCCTGGCCCGGACCAGGCAGCGCATGGACGCCTACACCCTCGAGCTGCAGCGGCACGGCCTGGAGTCGGTGGAGCGCGAGGTCCGCTGGCTCAACGAGCTCATCACGACGGAGCGGCGGGGCGAGGAGCCGGGGGGCACCGGCACCAGCGGCACCGCAAGCACGGACACCAGCACGACCCTCAGCAGCGGCAGCGCGGTCCGGGTGCTCCCCGGTGCCGACCAGGACAAGGAGTAACCGGGATGGGTTCGATTCGCGTGGCCATCGTCGGCGTCGGCAACTGCGCCGCGTCGCTGGTCCAGGGCGTCGAGTACTACAAGGACGCCGACCCGGCGGGCAAGGTGCCGGGTCTCATGCACGTGCAGTTCGGGCCGTACCACGTCCACGACGTCGAGTTCGTCGCCGCCTTCGACGTGGACGCCAAGAAGGTCGGCCAGGACCTCGCCCACGCCATCACCGCGAGCGAGAACAACACCATCACGTTCTGCGACGTCCCGCCGACCGGCGTCACCGTGCAGCGTGGGCACACCCTCGACGGCCTGGGCAAGTACTACCGGGAGATGATCACCGAGTCCGACGACGAGCCGGTCGACGTCGTCGCGGCCCTGCGCGAGGCCCGCGCCGACGTCCTGGTGTGCTACCTCCCGGTCGGCTCGGAGCAGGCGGCGAAGTACTACGCCCAGTGCGCCATCGACGCGAAGGTGGCGTTCGTCAACGCACTGCCCGTGTTCATCGCAGGCACCAAGGAGTGGGCGGACAAGTTCACCGCCGCCGGCGTGCCGATCGTCGGGGACGACATCAAGTCGCAGGTCGGCGCCACCATCACCCACCGGGTGCTGGCCAAGCTGTTCGAGGACCGTGGCGTCACCGTCGACCGCACCTACCAGCTCAACGTCGGCGGCAACATGGACTTCATGAACATGCTCGAGCGCGAGCGGCTGGAGTCCAAGAAGGTCTCCAAGACCCAGTCCGTCACCTCGCAGCTGCAGGGCGACATGCCGGCGCGCAACGTGCACATCGGCCCGTCCGACTACGTCGCCTGGCTCGACGACCGCAAGTGGGCGTTCGTCCGGCTCGAGGGCCGCAACTTCGGTGACGTGCCGCTGTCGCTGGAGTACAAGCTCGAGGTCTGGGACTCCCCCAACTCGGCGGGCATCATCATCGACGCCCTGCGCGCCGCGAAGATCGCCAAGGACCGTGGCATCGGCGGTCCGATCCTGTCGGCGTCGTCCTACTTCATGAAGTCGCCGCCGGTGCAGTACAGCGACGACGCCGCCCGCGAGGCCGTCGAGGCCTTCATTCGCGGCGACGTCGAACGGTAGCCCCTCCGCCGCCGCACCCACCGGTCAGGCGGTGCGCGTCACCCGCGACGCGTGCCGCCTGACCGATGTCGGGGCGCGCGTACTGTCGGCAGGTGCCCGCGGCAGCCGACCTCGGCCTGATCCTGCGCAGCCGAGGCTTCCGGCTGCTCCTCGGCACCCGGCTGCTCTCCCAGGCCGCGGACGGCGCTCTGCAGGCCGGCCTGGCCTCCTACGTCCTGTTCGCCCCCGAGCGGGAGGCCACGGCCGGTCAGGTCGCGACCGCGTTCGCGGTGCTGCTCCTGCCGTACTCCGTCGTCGGGCCGTTCGCCGGTGTGCTGCTGGATCGCTGGCGACGGCAGCGGGTCCTGGTGCGCGCCACGCTGCTGCGGGCCGGCCTCGTCGCCGGGCTCGCCGTGCTGGTCCTCCGCGAGCGCGCCGGCCTCGACGTCCTGCTGCTCAGCCTGCTCGTCCTCGGCGTCAACCGGTTCTTCCTCTCCGCCCTCTCGGCGGCCCTCCCGCACGTCGTCTCGGGGCGTCAGCTCGTCGTGGCCAACGCGCTGGCTCCCACCGCCGGGACGATCGCCACCACCCTCGGCGCCGCCTGCGGCCTCGCCGTCCGGTTCGCCGCGGGAGGCAGCCCCACGGTGTCGGCGGGGATCGTCGCCGCAGCCGCAGCAGGAGCAGCCTGCACGGTGTCGGCGCCGGCCTCGTGGAGGGGCTCCGGGTGGTGGCGGGGACCCGGCCCGCTGCGGGGGCGCTCGCCGTCATCGGCGCCCACCGCTTCGTCTTCGGGGTGGCCACGGTCATGGTGGTGCTGCTCCAGCGCAACACCTTCCACGACCCCCAGGACGCCGACGGCGGCCTCGCCGGCGTGACCGTGACCCTCGCCGCCGTCGGGGTCGCCGTCCCGCTCGCTGCCGTCGTCACGCCCCCGATGGTGCGCCGGCTGGGTACCGGCCGCTGGATGCGACTGCTGCTCGTGGCCGCCGGTGTGGGGCTGCCCGTGCTCGCCCTGCCCGCCGACCCGGGGGCCCTCGCCGCAGCCGGGTTCCTGCTGGGCCTGGTGGGGCAGGGGGTGAAGATCGCCGTCGACACGACCCTGCAGTCGACCCTCGACGACCAGCACCGGGGACGGGTGTTCGCGCTGTACGACGTCGTCTTCAACGTGTGCTTCGTGGCCGCCGCGGGGCTGGCGGCGGTCACGCTGCCGACGTCCGGGAGGTCGGCGGCCGTCGTCCTGGCGCTTGGGGCCGGCTACCTCGCGGCGGCGGCGTGGCACCGCCGCTTCCTCAGCCGCGGGGTCAGCGGCCCCTCGCCCCCGTGATCCAGGGACGCGTGCTCGACCGTGCGGCCGAGGTGGCTTCCCTGGATCACGAGGGGGGGCGCGCGGCCCACCACTGGCGCAGCTCGCGCTCGGCCTCGTCCGGCCCGAGCGGCCCGCGGTCCAGCCGCAGTTCCAGCAGGTGGCGGTAGGCGGCCCCGACCTCCGGCCCCGGCGGGATCCCGAGCACCGCCATGATCTGCACGCCGTCCAGGTCGGGCCGGATCGCGGCGAGCTCCTCCTCCTCGGCGAGCCGCGAGATCCGCACCTCGAGGTGGTCGTAGGCCCGGGCCAGGGCCTGCGCCTTGCGCCGGTTCCGGGTCGTGCAGTCGGCGCGGGTCAGCTTGTGCAGCCGGGGCAGCAGCGGGCCGGCGTCGCGGACGTAGCGACGGACCGCCGCGTCGGTCCACTCCCCGGTCCCGTACCCGTGGAAGCGCAGGTGCAGCGCCACCAGCTCGGCGACGTCGTCGACGACGTCGTTCGGGAAGCGCAGCGCCTGCAGCCGCCGGCGCACCAGCTTCGCGCCGACCACCTCGTGGTGGTGGAAGCTGACGCCCCCACCCGGCTCGAACCGGCGGGTGCGCGGCTTGCCGATGTCGTGCAGCAGAGCCGCCAGCCGCAGCACGAGGTCGGGACCCGGGACGGACCCGCCGGGGCCGTCCTCCAGGTCGATCGCCTGCTCCAGGACCGTGAGGGAGTGCTCGTAGACGTCCTTGTGCCGGTGGTGCTCGTCGATCTCCAGCTGCAGCGCGGGCAGCTCGGGCAGCACCCGGGCGGCCAGGCCGGTGGCGACGAGCAGCCCGAGGCCGGCGCGGGGAGAGGGCGCGCACACCAGCTTGGCGAGCTCGTCACGGACGCGCTCCGCCGAGACGATCTCGATGCGGTCCGCCATCGCCGCCATCGCCCGGACGACGTCGGGGTCCACCCGGAACCCCAGCTGGGCGGCGAACCGGGCCGCCCGCAGCATGCGCAGCGGGTCGTCGGAGAAGGACTCCTCGGGGGTGGCGGGCGTGCGCAGCAGCGCCGCGGCGAGGTCCGACAGGCCGCCGAACGGGTCGACGAAGGTCCGCTCGGGCAGCTCCAGGGCCATGGCGTTGACCGTGAAGTCGCGCCGCCGCAGGTCCTCCTCGAGGGTGTCCCCGAACGTCACCGCCGGCTTGCGCGAGGTCCGGTCGTAGGAGTCGCTGCGGTAGGTCGTGATCTCCAGCCGGCACCCGTCCCGCAGCGCCCCCACGGTCCCGAAGGCGATGCCCACGTCCCAGACCGACTCCGCCCACCCGGCGAGCACCCGCTGCACCTGGTCGGGCCGGGCGGAGGTCGCGAAGTCGAGGTCGCCGCTGAGCCGGCCGAGCAGCGCATCGCGCACCGACCCGCCCACCAGGGCCAGCGCGTGGCCGGCCGAGACGAACCGGGCCGCCAGCTCGTCGACGACCGGGGGCAGGGACCCGGGCGAGGCGGCTGGCACGCCGCCAGCGTACGCAGCGGGCTGCCGTCACCACGAAACGACGCCGGCCCACGGCCGGGCGCGGCCCCCGGCCGTCGGGGCGCTCGTACGATCAGAGGATGACCCCCTCGTCCGCCGCGCCGCGCCGTCCCCGGCTGCGCACGGTCGAGGAGACCTCCGCCGGCGGGCTGGTCGTCGTGCGGGACGACGGCGAGCCGCGCGCCGTGCTCATCGCCCGCCGCAACCGGCGCGGCCGCCTCGAGTGGGTCCTGCCCAAGGGCCACCTCGAGGCGGGCGAGACGCCCGAGGCCACCGCCGTGCGGGAGGTGGAGGAGGAGACCGGCATCCGGAGTCGGGTGGTCGCCCCGTTGGGGACGATCGACTACTGGTTCGTCGCCGAGGGCCGGCGGATCCACAAGACGGTCCACCACTACCTGCTCGAGCTGGCCGGCGGTGAGCTGTCCGACGAGGACGACGAGGTCGAGGAGGTCGCCTGGGTAGCCCTCGACGAGGCCCGGCGCCGGCTCGCCTTCGCCGACGAGCGCCGGCTCGTCGAGGTGGCGTCGGGGCTGCTCGCGGAGAGCGCGTGAGGCGTCCGGGGGCGCTCGCGGCGGTGCTCGCGACGCTCGCGGTGGTCGTCCTCGCCCCCG
>JALOLN010000018.1 GCA_025455945.1 Actinomycetes bacterium | reverse complement strand
CAGCGGGATGAAGACCAGCGCCATCCCGACGCTCATGAGGAGCATCGACGGCAGCACGTGGGTCAGGTACTCGCTGGTCGGCGTGAGCCTGGTGAGCAGCAGCATGCCGACGACGGCGGTCAGCAGGCCGCCCACCATCAGGGGCCGGGGACCCACCTTCGGGAGCAGGTTGCTGGCCACGCCGGCGGTCAGGATGATCCCCACCGAGAACGGCAGGAACGCCAGGCCGGCCTTGACCGGCGGGTACTGCAGGATCACCTGCAGGTACAGGCCGAGGAACAGGAACATCGCGAACAGCCCGGCGCCGATGATGAACGACACCAGGTAGCTCGTGCCGCGGTTGCGCTCGAGGACGACGCGCATCGGCAGGAGCGGATGGTCGACCCGGGTCTCGATGACGACGAACGCCACGAGCAGGACGGCGGCCGCCGCGAACCAGACGAGCGTGCCCGGGTCCGTCCAGTGCGCGTCGTCACGGAAGTCGGCAGGTGCCGCCTTCGTGAACGCGTACACCAGCGCGACCAGGCCGCCGGTCACGGTGACGGCGCCGAGCACGTCGTAGCGGGTGTCCCCCGACGCCTTGGACTCCCGGACGAACGGGATGGCGAGCGCGACGGCTGCCACCGCGATGGGCACGTTGACCAGCAGGCACCACCGCCAGGACAGGTACTCGGTGAGGACGCCGCCGAGGAGCAGCCCGATGGCCGCGCCGCTGCCCGCGATCGCGCCGTAGACGCCGAAGGCCTTGGCCCGCTCCTTGGGCTCGTGGAAGGTGACCGTGATGAGCGAGAGCGCCGCAGGGGCGAGCAACGCCGCGAACGCGCCCTGCAGACCACGGGCGGCGAACAGCCAGCCGGCGGTCGGGGCCACCCCGCCGATCGCGGACGCCAGGGCGAAGCCGAGCAGCCCGACGACGAAGACCCGCTTGCGTCCGGCGAAGTCCGCGATGCGGCCGCCGAGCAGCAGCAGGCCGCCGAAGGTCAGCGTGTAGGCCGTGATGATCCACTGCTGGTCGGCGTCGCTGATCCCCAGATCCGCCTTGGCCGACGGTAGGGCCAGGTTCACGATCGAGGCGTCCAGCACGACCATGAGCTGCGCGATGCCGATGACGAGCAGGGCCCGCCACCGGTTCGGGTCGAGCGCCGGGGGTCCGACCACCGAGTCACCGGCGGGCGGCACGGACGCGCGGGACATGCGTGGTCCTCTCGTCGGGGAGAAGTCGTGGCCGGTGACGCCGGCGGCCGGTCACCCCCCGGGCAACCATCCCGCCGGACCGGTCATTCCCGGGTGGCCCCCGGGCCCGCGGACCTGCGCAGCTGCGCGCCGATCTCGTCGACCTTGCCCCAGATCAGGGACCGCACCTCCGGGGAGTTCATCTCGCCGAGGTGGGTCACCCGGCCGAGGATGAGCTCGTCGACGTCGTACTCGCGGTAGACGCGCAGGTGGTGCTCGTACTCCTTCTCGCTGGCGATGAGCACGTTGGTCACCCCCTCGATGGGGATGTGCGCGTGCACGTAGGGCCGGATGAGGACCTCGTGGGTGCTGTAGATGTTCGTCACGCGGTCGGCGACGGCCGGCAGGTCCTCGTGCAGCTGGGTCAGGAACGGTGACTTCGGCGCCATGTCGGTGAACGCCGGCGTGAGGTCCACCCCGGTGCGGCGATACACGGCCGCGGAGAGCGACGCCGGGCTCGCCCCCTCCCAGGGCGTGCCGACGGAGAAGACGTGGACCACCTGCTCCGGATGGTCGATCGCGAAGCGCAGCACCGCCAGGCCCCCCTGGGAGTGCCCGACGAGGGCGACCGGGCTGTCCGGGTCCCGTCCCTGGGCGATCAGGCCCTTGCGGATGTCGGAGGCGATGTGCTCCTGGGAGCGGTGCAGCGGCAGCGTCACCCCGAACCGGCGCAAGGTGATCAGAAAGGCGTTGGGGTGGCGCTGCAGGACGCCCCGCATGACGATGTTGGCCGCGAGTCCCTTGATGACCGTGCCCGCGACGATCGGCACGGCGATCGGCACTGCGAACACCTCCCGTACGGATGCGTCGTGCCGGGCCCCGGCCCGGACTCACCAGCCTACTGAGGCCACGTGGAGAGCCGGCCGATACCTGGGCCCCTGTCCGGAAGTGTCGGCCGGCCCGGGGACGTGCTGGAGTCCACCCGTGCTGATCCGTAGAGTGCAGGCGGCGAGCGGGCGGCGAGGAGGTTGCGGATGGCCACGCGGCACCCGTCGCGGCCGGGAGTCTCCGGCGCGGTCCTGGACGCCGTCGAGCAGTGGTCCTACGTCGGCCTCGGCGCGGCCCGCACCGCCCTCCAGTCCGCCGGGGAACCGGATCGCCCCGGACGCCGCCGTGGTGGCCGGGCGGCACGGGGCAGCCGGCGGCGCGGGCAGCCGCAGCAGATCGGCCAGCTGCTGCCAGGGGCCGTGCTCGGGCTCACCCTCACCGCGCAGCACCAGGTGTTCGACGCCGTCGCCGCCGGGGAGGTCCGGCTGCAGGGTCTGCTCTCCCGCTCCGGCTCCAACCCCGCGGTTGCTGCCGCGATGGAGCGGCTCACCGTCTTCCTGGCGGAGTGGGACGCCCGGTTCCGCGCCGAGCAGGATGCCCACGTCGAGCGGGCCCGCGCCGCGGTGGCCCGGCTGGCTCCTGCCGTGGCCGACGCGATCCTCGCCGAGCTGGACGTCGACGCGCTGCTCGACCAGGTCGACCTCGACGCCGTGGTGGACCGCCTGCCCGTCGACCGGGTCATCGACCGGGTCAACCTGCGCGAGATCCTCATCGACGCGCTCATCGACATCCAGGTCGCGGAGCTGCTCCAGGGCGGCACGCTGCTGGCCACCAGCACCTTGGAGGCGCTCCGGGAGCTCGGTGGAGGGGCGACCCGGCTGGCGACCCGGCGGTTGCGGCTCTCCCGCGACGGGGATCCCGCGATCCGCAGCGGCCGCACCAGCGAGCCGGTCGCCGGGACGCGCACCCGCCGGACGACGACGCCGCGGAAGCGCAGCTGAGCTCAGGCCTCGCCCGGCGCCCCGAGCAGGGCGTGCAGCCCCCAGTACGCGTCACGCTCGGTGGGGCAGGAGAACTCCCCGACGATGGGCTGGCCGGGGTCGCGGCAGGTGCAGCAGGCGAGGTAGACGAGACCGTCGACGGTGGCGGCCGGGACTCCCTCGTGCCGCGCAAGCACCGACCGCAGCGCGGAGGGCCCGCGCCGTCCGCTGAACGCCGCCCGGGACAGCAGCGCGGCCCGCTCGGCCGCGTGGGCCAGCTGCGCCGCCAGCAGGGGGTGCTCGTCGGTGACCTCGACGAGGTGCCGCTCGGGCACCAGGGTGATGGCCACGGAGTTCGTCATGGCGGGTCCCTCTGCTCAGGCCGGTTCCGGTCCGGTCGTGGTCCGGTCTCGGTGGGTCTTCAGTCCGGCTGGGAGAGGGACGGTGCTCCCACCGGGTCATGACGCGGCAACGACGTCTGGCCCGCGACGAGGTCCAGCACCGCGTCCAGGTCACGTCGTCGGCCACGGTCCCAGGCGGGGTCGTACCCGGCGGGGCCGAGCCCGGCCCGCACCGCCTCGGCGACGGCCGCCACGACCGGCCGCAGGACCGGCCACGGCGCGATCCCCGTCCGCTCGCGCAGGCCGAAGGCGGCGCCGATGAGCTCAGCAGCCGCCTCGTCGGGCTGACCCGAGGCCAGGCGCACCGCGGCCAGTCCATCGCACGCGAACGACAGCGTCTCGGCGTTGCGACAGGCGTGCGCCCGTCGCGCCCCGTCGGCCAGGTCCGTCGCCGCGCCGTCCAGGCTGCCCCGCGCCAGCCGGGCGAAGCCCCGCGCCACCAGGCCCTGGCCGAGGAGGAGGTCGTTGTCGATCCGGGCGGCGAGCTCCAGGGCCTGCTCGAGACGTTGCTCCGCGTCGTCGAGCCGACCCTGCTGGGCGAGCACGATCCCGGCGGTGCTGGCCGAGACGGAGGCCACGAAGGCGTTGCCCTGGCGGAGGAAGGAGGCGACGCACTCGTCGAACAGCGCCACGGCACGGTCGTGCTGGGCGTCCAGGGGAGCCAGCGAGGCCTGGAGGAAGCGGACCAGGTCCAGGCCCTCGGCGTCCTGGAGGTCGGTGAACCGACGCTCGGCCTCGGCGAGGTACGACTCGGCCTGGTCGTTGCGGCCCTGCTCGAAGGCTCCCGCCGCCAGTGCCCACAGCAGCCGTGCGTGGGTCAGTGGAGTCATTCGGTGGGGGTCGGCGAGGGCGCGCTCGAGCCAGACGGTGGCCTCCGGTGCGTGGTGGCGGACCCACAGCCACAGCCACAGGCAGAACCCGACGTGGGCGAGGGTCTCCGGGTCACCCGCAGCGGCGGCTCGGGCGCCGGCGGCCCGGACGTTGCCCGCCTCCAGCTCCAGCCGCTCCAGCCACTGCGCGTGCGCCGCTCCGGGCAGTGCCGCGCGGGCCCGCTCGGCGAGGTCGACGACCCACGCGGTGTGGGCGGCGTCGACGCGGCCCGCCTGACCGCCCGCGACCAGCCGGGCCCGGCCGTACTCCCGCACGGTCTCGAGCATCCGGAACCGCGGCGCGTCGACCGCCGTGGCGTCCACCTCGAGCAGGCTGTGGTCGGCCAGCGTGGCCAGCCCCTCCACCAGGTCACCGTCGTACCGGCAGACCCGCTCGGCCGCCTCGAGCGAGGCACCTCCGACGAACGTCGACAGCTGCGCGAGCAGGTCCTGCTCCGCCGGGCGGAGCAGGTCCCAGCTCCAGTCCAGCGTCGCCCGGAGGGTGCGCTGCCGCTCCGGCAGGTCGGCGAACCCCGCGGGGGGCAGGTCGAGCCGGTGGTCCAGACGGCGCAGCAGGGCGCTGGGCGTGAGCAGCCGGACCCTGGCCGCGGCGATCTCGATGGCCAGCGGGAGCCCGTCCAGGCGGCGGCACAGGGCGGCCACGGCGTGCCGCTCCACCGGGTCGTCGAGCCGCAGGTCCGGGCGGGCCGCGCGGGCCCGGGCGAGGAACAGCCGGACGGCGTCGGAGTCGTCCTGCCGCGGCACACCGGCCGGTCCCGCCAGCTCGTCGGGGGCGAAGCCGAACAGCGGGGGGCCGCCGACGTCCAGGGGCGGCAGCACGTAGTCGTGCTCGGCCACCAGTCGCAGCCGCTTCCGGCTGGTCACCAGCAGCGTGATCTCGGGGCAGAGGCCCACGAGCCCGGCCAGGTCGTCGGCCGCGTCGACGACGTGCTCGGCGTTGTCGAGCACGAGCAGCAGCTGCCCGCGATCGGCCAGGGCGTCCGCGACGGCGTCGAGGGCCGGCCGCTCGGCGTCGAGCTGCACGTCGAGCGCCGAGGCGATGCTGGTGAGCACCAGGCCGGCCTCGGGGACGACGGCCAGCGGGACCAGCACGACCCCACCCGGGAAGTCCGCCCGCAGTCGGTGCGCCACCTCGAGGGCGAACCGGGACTTGCCGATCCCTCCGACCCCGGTGACCGTGACCAGCCGCACGTCCGGCCGGCGCAGCAGCGCCTCGACCTCCGCCAGCTCCCGGGTGCGACCGACCAGGGGGGAGGTGGCCACCGGAAGGGTCGGCGGCGCGGGGGTGGCACCCGGGACCGGCTCGACCGACGCCCGGGCCGAGGCGAACTGTGCGGCGAGCGTGCGGGCGAGGTCCTCGGCGACGAGGGCGGCGAGCTCGTCCACGCCGCCGAAGGTACGCAGCAGCACCGCCGGGTCGGCCGCGACGTCGGACAGCATGCGGGTCAGGGCGGGGTCCCGGCCGGGGGCCGGCTCCCGGACGTACACGAGCTTGGGTCGGTCCCCGCTGAGCCGGTACTCGTCCTCCAGCCCGGAGACGTCCATGCCCGGGGCGACCCAGCCGTAGCGCTCGGCGTAGACGGCCAGGAACACGTGCGACTGCTCGAGGTAGGCCCGGTAGAGCGCGCGCGGCGGGTGCGGGCGGGCGCCGATCTCGAACATCACGGGGACCAGCCGCATCCCCTCGATGGCGGCCCGCACCGCGACCCGCTCCGCAGCCAGCTCGCCGAGCGTCGAGCTGACGAACACGCGCAGCCGCTGGTCGGGCGTGAGGATCACCGCGGCACCGCCGGACCGGTCGCGAGCGCGACGTCGATGATGTCGTCCAGGGCGGCCCGGCCACCCTCGCTCTCGGCGGCGTCGAACCGGGCCGGGTCGGCCGCTCGGACACCCGCCCGGCTGGCGGCGTAGACCTCCTCCTCCGCGGCCGGGCGAGGGACGTCGAGGGCCGCGCGCAGCGCCGCGGAGCCGCCGAAGAGCCAGGCGGCCCGGTCCACCTCACCCGCGGCGCCCAGCACCATGGCCAGCGACTCCAGGGCGTCGACGAGGTCCCACGTGTCCTGCAGCTCGGCGAAGGCCCGCACGCCCGCCCGGCACAGCTCGGCGCCGCGCGCATGGTCCCCCGCCGCGCTCGTCGCCAGCCCCAGGTTCATCTGGTACCGGCCGGCCGCCTCGGCGTCACCCGTGCGGGCGGCCAGCGCGAGCGCCTCCTCGTAGCGCCGGATGGCCTCGTGCTGGTCGCCCTCGAGGTGCGCGATGACCCCCAGGTTGTTCACGACGCCCATCCGCTCGGTGGGGTCACCGCACTGCTCGAGGGCGGCCAGGCTGTCCTGCCACAGCCGCCGGGCGCCGGCGAGGTCGCCCCTGTCGAAGGCGACGTTGCCGAGGTAGCGCAGCGTGTGCGCAACCTCGACCGGCGCGTCGCCGAGCTCCTCGAGGATGCCCAGCTGCTCCCGGTAGAGCTGCTCGGCGGTGTCGTACTCGCCCCGTGCGCGGGCCAGCACCGCGGCGGCCTCGAGCAGGGCCACGCGGGTGCGGGTCCGGTGGCCCACGGTGAGCCCGAGGGCGCGGTCCAGCCAGCGCCGGCCCTCGCTGAAGTGGCAGTGTGCCCCCCAGAACCGGCCCAGGGCGGCGGCCAGCCGGACGAGCGTCTCCACCGCCATGCTGCGCTCGGCCCAGGCGAGGGCCGCCCGCAGGTCGTCGTGCTCCTCCTCGAGCAGCGCCATGGCGGCGCCCTCCTCGGCGGCCGGTGCCAGCGCCGCCCGCTCGGCCAGGTCGAGGAACCACGCCGCGTGCCGGCGGGCGACCTCCTCGGCGTCGCCGCTCTCGGCCAGCCGCTCGGCGGCGTACTCGTGCACCGCCTCGAGCATCATGAACCGCGGCTCTCCCGACGGTCGTGGGTCCACGGCGCGCAGCAGGCTCTTGCCCACCAGCGCGTCGAGGGCGTCCAGGACGTCGAGCCCGGCGTCGCCGATGACCGCCGCTGCGGAGTCCATTGTGAACCGCCGCGGGAACACCGCCAGCCGCCGGAACAGCACCTGCTCCTCGATCCCGAGCAGCTCGTGGTCCCAGTCGATGGTCGTGCGCAGGGTGCGCTGCCGCTCGGGCAGGTCCACCGGTCCGCCGGTGAGCTCGTCGAGGGCGCGGGTCAGCCGGCCGAGGAGGACGGACGGCGGCAGCACACGGGTCCTGGCTGCGGCCAGCTCGAGCGCCAGCGGCACACCCTCCAGCCGACGGCAGATCTCGGCGGCGGCGGCCCGCTGCGGGGCGTCCAGGCGAAGTCCGGGGTTCGCGGCGGCGACCCGCTCCAGGAAGAGCTCCAGGGCGGGCCCGTCGTGCCCCCCGGCGGGGAGGGCGAGCGGGGCCAGCGGATACTCCTGCTCCCCGCGGACGCGCAGCACGCTGCGGCTGGTGACCACGGCCTGGACCCCGGGGGCCGCCGCGAGCAGGTCGACGACCAGCGGGGCCGCAGCGGCGACCGTCTCGAAGCAGTCGAGCAGCAGCAGCGCCCGCATGCCGGCGAGGTAGGTCTTCAGGCTCTGCACCGGGGAGACCCCCGCGCTCTCGCGAACCCCGAGCGCGTGCGCGATCGTCGGCGCGAGCAGTGCGGGGTCCCGGATCCCTGCGAGGTCGACGAACCAGACCCCGTCGGGATAGCTGATCTCGACCCGCCGGGCGACCTCGATCGCCAGCCGGCTCTTGCCGATGCCGCCCGGGCCGGTGAGGGTGACCAGTCGCAGGCCCGACCCCAGCAGCCGCTGCAGCTCGTCCAGCTCACGCTCGCGGCCGACGATCCGGTGCCAGGGGGCCGGGATGCGAGAGCGCGGCAGCCGGCGTCCGGTGGACGTGCCCAGGGCGCTGGACGGCGCCCGTGGGGGCGGGATGTGCCCGTGCTCCGGGTGCTCCGGGTGCTCGAGGCGCTCGGCGAAGGTCTCGGTGAGCAGCACGGCGAGGTCGTCGGCCAGCAGCGTCCCGAGCTCGTCAGCGTCCCGGAAGCGCCGGTAGGAGGTGAGGTCGTCGGCCTGGATGCGGGCCAGCAGCACGGTCAGGTGTGCCTCCCGCACCCCCCGGTCGGCCCGCACGTAGATCAGGCGCGGACGGGACCCTGCCGCGAGGTACTCCTCCTCCAGCCGGGACAGCCCGACGTCCGGGCGGATCGCGCCGTAGGAGTCGCCGTAGACCCCCACGAACACGTCGGCGGGACCCGGCCGCTCGGCACCGGCGGGCAGCACGTCCACGTGGAGGGCGTCGAGCGCGGCCCGCACGGCGGCCAGCTCGGTGGGCAGGTCGGTCGGGTCGAGGCTCACCTGCACGCGCAGCCGGGCTGCTCGCGCCGGTCCCGCCGTGTCCGCTCTCATACAGCCCCCCGGTGGGGCGACGTCTGCCGTGTGACCGAAGGTCCCTGTGCGTTGAGAAAGAGTGGCACACCCTCGAGGGATCAGGAAGGAGGTTCCAGGCCGGCCAGCCGGCGGGCCCGGGCCTTCAGCCCGTCCAGGTCGGTGCCGCGGGCGATCTGCACGCGCTGGGCCTGCGGGGATCCGGCACCGTGCAGCGACTCGGTGAGGTAGCCGACGGCGTTGCGCCCCATCGTCATGTTCTCGACCAGCCGCAGCAGCCGGGCCCGGTCCTCGACCGGCACGTCGGCCGACGTCGCCAGGTACTTGCGCAGCAGCGGTCCCGTTTCGGGGTCGGCCAGGTCGGCCTCCGACGGCAGCGTGGAGACCAGGCCCCCGGCGATGTCCTGGGCGAGCCGGGCGATCTCGAAGGGGAACCGCGTGACGTTGTGCTTGCAGACGTTGGCCAGGACGTCGTCCGGCTGGTAGTTGCCCGCCGCCGTCGGGGCGGCCTCGTGCGAGGCGGCGAGGCCGGCGGCGTAGAGGGTCTCGTTGAGGTGCGCCATCTCGACGATCTTGTCCCGGACGTGGGAGGCCCGCGCCACGCCGTGCCACTCGGCCAGCTGGGCGGAGGCGCCGACGAGGATGTCACCGAGCCCGGTCTTGCACACGTAGCTGCGCCGGTGGAAGCCGGTGAACCGCTCGACGAGCGGCGCGGTCCACTCGACCTCGCCGTCCAGGAACACGTGGTCCCAGGGGACGAAGATGTCGTCGACGACGACCAGCGCCTCCTGGCCGGCGAAGGTCGCGTTCCCCTCGTCCAGGCCCTCCAGCGCGCGGCTGTCGCAGGACTGCCGGCCGTAGACGAAGGTCAGCCCCGGGTGCTCCACGGGGATCGCCGCGACGACGGCGTAGTCGCGGTCCTCCGGACGCATCCGCATGGTCGGCATGACGACGAGCCAGTGCGAGTTCACGCAGCCGGTCTGGTGCGCCTTGGCTCCGCGCAGCACGACGCCGTCCGGCCGCCGCTCCACCACGCGGAGGTAGAGGTCGGGGTCGTGCTGGTCCGCAGGTCCCCTCGACCGGTCGCCCTTGGGGTCGGTCATCGCCCCGCCGACGACGAGGTTCTCCTCCTGGACGTAGGTGAGGAAGCCGCGCAGCCGCTGGTGGTACGTGGTGCCGCGCGCGGCGTCGCACTCGAAGGTGACCGACCACAGCGCGTTGAACGCGTCCATGCCCACGCAGCGCTGGAAGCAGGTGCCGGTCTGGCGGCCGAGCTCGCGCTGCATCTTGTTCTGCGCGACCAGCTCGGCCGCCGAGGTCGCCACGTGCACGAACCGGTTGACCGGGCGCTGGACGAGCTCCGACCAGGCGGTGGCCAGCTCGGGCTGCTCGACAGCGAGGTCGTAGGTCCGCGCCACGGCGTTGACCGATGGCCGGATCACCGGGTGGTCGACCGGCTCGGTGACGCGCTGGCCCAGGTAGTGCACCCGCAGCCCACGCCCGCGCAGGCTCGCGACGTAGTCAGCTCCCGTGACGATCGGCCGCTGACGACGGGGCCGGGCCCACAGCCGGTCGACGGAGGCACTCGAGGACACCTGTGCGGTCATGGCCCGATCCTCACTCCCTGGGCGTCCCGACGACGGGGCTCGGGCACGATGATGGCACCCGGCCGCCAGGCGGTCAGCCGGCGGCGGGGCAGGCCCGTGCGGCCGCCAGCCGCCGGCGCAACGCCCAGCCCAGCAGCACCAGCGCGGCCAGGCCGAGGAGCGGCTGCACCGGGGCGAACCACTGCACGGCGCCCGAGGCGCCCAGCGCGAGCAGCACGAGCTTGTTGCACACCGGGCAGCCGACGGCGAAGAACGTCACGAGCCCGCCCGCTGCGCCCCACCGTGCCGAGGGCTCCGCCGTGGGCCCGGGTGGCACACCGGCCGGGGCCACGTACGTCGCCGCCAGCAGTCCGGCCAGGATGCCGCTGGCGAGCAGCACCGGCCAGGACCACCAGGTCGGGGCGATGGACCGGCCGAAGACCGGGGTGTCGATGAGGTCGGTCGGGACGGCGACGACCACGACGGCGCCGACAGCCGAGGCCCCGGCGACCAGCCAGTGCCGCCATCCCCACCAGCGCATACCCCCGAGGGTATCCGACCTCACCAGGTGTCGACGAGGCGGCGCTGCCGGCCGGCGGTGGGGGGTGCGCCGAACAGGGTGGCCCGGACCCAGGAGCGGGTCTCCGCCGGGTCGATGACGTCGTCCACCTCGTAGTAGGTCGCCGCGGACAGCGCCCGGCCCTGCTGGTAGGCGGCGGCCACCAGCCGCTCGTAGGCCGCCGTCCGCTCGGTCTCGTCGTCGATGGCCGCGAGCTCCTTGCGGAACCCCAGCCGCACCGCGCCCTCGAGCCCCATGCCACCGACCTCGGCCATGGACCAGGCGACGGTGGCCAGCGGGACGTGGAAGCTGCCGCCCGCCATCGCCATCGCCCCGAGCCCGTACCCCTTGCGCAGCACGACGGTGACGAACGGCACCCGCAGGTTGGCGCCTGCGACGAACAGCCGGGCCGCGTGCCGCACCAGTGCCGTCTTCTCGGCGTCGGGGCCGACCATGATCCCCGGGGTGTCGCACAGCGAGAGCACCGGCAGCCCGAACGCGTCGCAAAGCTGGAGGAATCGTGCGGCCTTGTCTGCGCCGTCGCTGGTGATCGCCCCCGCCATGTGCCGGGAGCTGTTCGCGATCACACCGAGCGGGTGGCCCTCGATCCGGGCGAGTGCGGTGACCATGCCGGGTGCGAAGGCGGGCCGCAGCTCGAGCAGCGACCCCGTGTCGGCGAGCAGCTCCACCACTCGGCGCACGTCGTAGGCCTCGCGCCGGTTGAGCGGGACGACGTCACGCAGCAGGCGCTGGTCCGGTGCCGCCCACTGCTCCTGCGGTCCGCCGAAGTACGACAGCGCCTGCTTCGCCGCAGCCACCGCGGCGGCGTCGTCGGCGACGAGCACGTCGACGACGCCGTTGGCGACCTGGACGGCACTGGGCCCCACGTCGCCGGGGGCCACCGTGCCAAGGCCGCCGCCCTCGATCATGGCCGGGCCGCCCATCCCGATGCTCGAACCCTCGGTGGCGATGGTGATGTCGCACATGCCGAACAGCGCGGCGTTGCCGGCGAAGCACAGGCCCGAGGCGACCCCGACCCGCGGCACGACCCCGGACAGGCGCGCCCACAGCGCGAACGACATCAGGTCCAACCCGCCGACGACCGGGTAGTCGGTGTCGCCGGGGCGGCCGCCGCCGCCCTCGGTGAAGAAGACGACGGGGAGCCGCAGCCGCTCGACGACCTCGAACAGCCGGTCGGCCTTGCGGTGGCCGGTGAGTCCCTGGGTGCCGGCCAGCACCGTGTAGTCGTAGGACAGCGCGGCGCAGCGCTGCCCGGCGACCCGGCCGAGGCCGGCGACCAGTCCGTCGGCTGGCGTGGCCCGCTGCAGCTCCTCCGGGTCGCGACGGCTGCGCTGCCCGGCGATGGCGAAGCCGCCGTACTCGACCCACGACCCGGCGTCGATGAGGTCGTCGAGGTTCTCCCGCGCGGTGCGGCGCCCGGCGTCGTGCCGGCGCCGCACGGCCTCGGGCCGCGCGGCGTCGGTCAGCAGGTCCCGCCGGCGGGCCAGCTCGAGCAGGTCCGGCCGTACCTCCTCGTCGGCCATGGCTGGAGCCCGGTCAGGCCAGCAGGCTGCGCAGCATC
Source organism: Actinomycetes bacterium (assembly GCA_025455945.1). Taxonomy (GTDB): domain Bacteria; phylum Actinomycetota; class Actinomycetes; order Prado026; family Prado026; genus Prado026. The sequence continues at coordinate 7,177 of JALOLN010000018.1, read as the reverse complement.
CACGCCGTCTTCTCGTGGACGTCGAGCCGCCGCACGAGCAGGTCGGTGGAGACCTGGTCCGGGGCGGACTCCGCCACGGGCAGCACCTCGCGGATCGTCCGGGCGGTGGCCTCGTGGCCGGAGACCAGCCGGCGCACCATCTCGGTGGCCGCAGGCACGTCGGTGTCCTCGGCCATCGACGACAGGGCGGCGAACTCACGGAAGGTCCCGGGTGCCGGCGCCCCGAGGGCGCGGATCCGCTCGGCGATCTCGTCGACCGCGAGGGACAGCTCCGTGTACTCCTCCATGAACATGGCGTGCAGCGAGTGGAACATCGGTCCGACGACGTTCCAGTGGTAGCTGTGGGTGCGCAGGTACAAGGAGTACGAGTCGGCCAGGACCCGTGACAACCCCTCGACCACTGCGGCGCGCTCCTGCTCGGGGATCCCGATCTGGACAGCCTCGGTCACGAAGAACTCCTCTCGGTACGGGTGGTGGCGGTACAGGCGGGGCAGGTGCCCCAGAACACGAGCTCGGCTTCCTCCACCTCGAACCCGGCCCGGTCGGCGGGCTCCAGGCAGGGGGCGCGGGAGTCGGAACGGCAGTCGACGTCGACCACGTGCCCGCACGACCGGCACACGAGGTGGTGGTGGTTGTCCCCCACGCGGCGCTCGTACCGGGCGGCGCTGCCCGCCGGCTCGATCCGGCGGACGAGCTGCGCCGCAGCCAGCGCCCCGAGCACGTGGTACACCGCCTGGACCGACACGCTCCCGATCCGGTCGCGCACGCCGGCGGTGATCTCGTCGACCGTCTGGTGCCCCCGTTCGTCGAGCACCTCGAGCACGGCGATGCGTGCGGCCGTCACGCGCAGGTCTCGGCTGCGCAGGACGTCGGCCGGTGTGGACACCTGACTAGAATGACACCAATATTTGTCTTCTTCAAGTTTCAGGAGCAGTGATGACTGACGCCGCTGCCACCGGCCTGGCCTACGTCGAGCCCGAGCCCGGAGGCGGCCCTCGCCTGGCGCACTTCCCGGTGACGTTCTTCGCGGTGGTCATGGGCCTCGCCGGCGGCGCCCTCGCCTGGCAGCGGGCCGCCGAGGTTCTCGGCGCCCCGGACGGCGTGGGGCGGGCCATGTTCTGGGTGGCGGCCACGGCCTACGCCGCCGTCCTGCTCGCCTACCTGGCCAAGCTGGTCAGGTACCCGGCCGCGGTCCGTGCCGAGCTGCACCACCCGGTCCGGCTGGCCTTCGTGCCCACCGTGACCATCGCGCTGCTCCTCGTCGCCGCCGCCGGGCAGGAGGTGGCCGCCACGCTGTCCGCGGCGGCGTGGTGGGTGGGGACCGTCGGACAGCTCGTCCTGACCCTGTACGTGCTGACGGCCTGGATCTCCCGCCCCGTGTTCGGCATGCAGCACGTGACCCCTGCGTGGTTCATCCCCGTCGTCGGCACCCTCGCGGTGCCGCTGGCCGGGGTGACGCACGGCCCGGTCGAGGTCTCGTGGTTCTTCTTCTCGATCGGGGTGGTCTTCTGGGCCGCCCTGCTGCCGCTGGTGTTCACCCGCCTCTTCGTCCACGACGAACCGGTACCCGCGCGGCTGCTTCCCACGCTCGCCGTCCTCATCGCCCCACCCGCCGTGGCCATGCTGGCCCTGCTGCGCCTGGCCCCCGACGGATTCGGAGCCGGCGCTCGGGTGCTCTACTACTCGGCGCTGTTCTTCGGCCTGCTCTTCGTCGCCTCGGCGGGGCAGCTGCGGCGCCTGCCGTTCTTCCTCTCCTGGTGGGCCTACTCGTTCCCCGCGGCGGCACTCAGCGTGTCCACGACGGTGATGGCCAGGGAGGTGGGCGGGACGGTACTGGAGGTCCTGGCCTGGACCCTGTTGGCCGTCGTGAGCGCACTGCTCGCCGTGCTCGCCGTGCGCACGGTGCTGGCCATGGTCGGCGGCCGGGTCTGCGTCCCGGAGTAACAGGGGGTCGCCGTCACGCCGGGGCGGGCAGCGCCGGGAACCGTGCGTCGAAGGACCGGACGAGGGCGTCGGCGAGGGTGTCGAGGTCCACCTCGTCGGGGTCCCAGGCCAGCGCGACCTCCTCGAGCCCGGCCAGCCAGCCACGCAGCAGCAGGCGGGTGAGGGCGGAGGAGTCCGGCTGCTCGGTGGCCACCAGCCAGCGCCGGACGAGGGCGTCGCGCAGCTCGTCGAGCACGGCGAGCACCCGCGGGTCAGCCCCCGCGGCGCCGCGCACCAGCGCGACGTAGGCGTCCCTCGAGCGGCTGACCAGCCGCAGGTACCCGACGACCATGGCCCGCACCCGGCCCTGCGGCGTCGCCGCCGCGGGCTCCCGCGGCGGGCGGAGCAGCCGCTCGGCGGCGGACCGCACCACCGCGACGTAGTAGTCGCTCTTGGTCGGGAAGTAGTGGAACAGCAGGCTGCGCGAGATGCCCGCCTCGGCGGCCACCTCGTCCAGCGCCAGCTCGTGGATGGGGCGGGTGCTCAGCAGTCCGACCCCGATCTCCACGAGCTGACGCCGCCGGTCGTCAGCCGGCAGCCGAGACCGCGCCGGGCCGACGCTCACACGTACCGGCCGCCGGCCTCCGCCAGCGCGACCAGTGAGGCCGGCGGTGCGAACCGCGCACCGTAGGCGTCCGCCAGCTCCCGGGCCCGGGCGACGAAGCCCGCCGGGCCGCCCTCGTAGCCGGTGATGTACTGCAGCACCCCGCCGGTCCAGGGCGGGAACCCGATGCCGAAGATCGAGCCGATGTTGGCGTCCGCCACCGACCGCAGCACGCCCTCGTCGAGGCACTTCACGCTCTCGATGGCCTCTGCGAAGAGCATCCGCTCCTGCAGGTCGCGCAGCGGGATGGACTGGTTGGTGCCGCCGAAGTGCTGCGACAGGCCCGACCACAGGCCGACTCGCTTGCCCTCGGCGTAGTCGTAGAACCCCGCACCGGCGGCGCGGCCGCCTCGCACGTGAGTGAGGACCATGGCGTCGATGACCGGGTAGGCGGGGTGGTCGGGGAACTCCCAGCCCTCCTCGGCCGCGGCCGCACGGGTGGCTTCGCGGATGCGCCGGCTGAGCGTGAGGCTCACCTCGTCGAGCAGCGCGAGCGGCGCCGTCGGATACCCGGCCTGCAGGCCGGCCTGCTCGATCGACGGCGCGGGCACGCCCTCGGCGAGCATGGCGGCGGCCTCCTGCAGGAACGTGCCGATCACCCGGCTGGTGAAGAAGCCCCGGCTGTCGTTGACGACGATCGGCGTCTTCTTGATCTGCAGGGCGACGTCAACGGCCTTGGCGATGGTGGCGTCCGAGGTCTGCGCGCCGACGACGATCTCCAGCAGCGGCATCTTGTCCACCGGCGAGAAGAAGTGCAGGCCGACGAAGTCCGCAGGCCGGGTGACCCCCTGCGCCAGGCCGGTGATCGGGAGCGTGGAGGTGTTCGACGCGAGCAGGGCGTCTTCGGCGAGCACCGGCTCGACCTCGGCGTAGACCGACTTCTTCAGCGCCGGGTCCTCGAACACCGCCTCGATGAGCAGGTCCGCGCCCTTGGCGTCGGCCATGGAGTCGGTGGCGGTGATCCGGCCGAGCACCTCGTCGCGCTGCGCCGGGGTCATCCGGCCCCGCGCGACGGCCTTGTCGAGCAGCTTCTGGCTGTAGGCCTTGCCCTTCTCCGCGGCCTCGACCGAGACGTCGCGCAGGACGACCTCGATGCCGTTGCGGGCGCACACGTAGGCGATTCCCGCGCCCATCATCCCGGCCCCGAGCACCGCGACCTTCCGTGCAGTGTGCCTGGCGTACCCGGCCGGCCGGCTGCCGCCCTTGGTGATGTGCTGCAGGTCGAAGAAGAACGCCTTGGCCATGTTCTTCGACACCTGGCCCGTGGCGAGGTCGACGAAGTACTGGGTCTCGATGCGCTCCGCGGTGACGAAGTCGACCTGGGCGCCCTCCACGGCGGCCGCCATGATGTGGTGCGGGGCCGGCAGCGGCGCGCCCTTGAGCTGCTTGCGCAGGTTCGCCGGGAGGGCCGGCAGCAGCGCGGCCAGCGCGGGGTGGCCAGGGGCGCCGCCGGGGATCTTGTAGCCCTTGGCGTGGAAGGGCTGGGCCGCCTCGGGGTTCGCGGCGATCCAGGCCCGGGCGGCAGCGATCATCTCGGCTTCGGTGTCGACGACCTCGTCGACCAGCCCGACCTCGAGGGCGGCGCGCGGCCTGCGCCGCTGGCCCTGGAGGAGCATCTCCAGCAGCGCCTTCTGCAGCCCGAACATCCGCACCGTGCGGACGACCCCGCCGCCCCCGGGGAGCAGCCCGAGGGTGACCTCGGGGAACCCGATCTCGGAGCCCCTGGCGTCGACCGCGACCCGGTGGTGGCAGGCGAGCGCGATCTCCAGCCCACCGCCGAGCGCCGCCCCGTTGATGGCGGCGACGACCGGTCGGCCGAAGGTCTCCAGCCGGCGCAGCAGCGACTTCACGTGCGCCGACTCCTCCGTCAGGCGCTCGGCGTCGGCCTTCGTCGCCGCGCTGAGCAGGTGCAGGTCACCACCGGCGAAGAACGTCTTCTTCGCACTGGTGAGGATCACCCCGGAGATGTCCTCGCGCTCGGCCTCGAGCAGCTCGACGGTCGCCTCCAGGCTGTGCACGAACGTCTGGTTCATGGTGTTCACGGACTGGTCCGGGTCGTCCATGGTGAGGATGACGATGTCCTCGTCGAACTCCCACTGGATCATGTTCGGGTGCGTCATGGTCAGGCTCTCCTCGGAGTTCGGCGTGCGGGTCAGAGACGCTCGATGATCACGGCCTGGCCCATGCCGCCGCCGATGCACAGCGTCACCAGCGCGTAGCGGCCGCCGCTGCGCTCGAGCTCGTCCAGCGCGGTGCCGGTGATGATCGCCCCGGTGGCACCGAGGGGGTGGCCCATGGCGATCGCCCCGCCGTTGATGTTCACCTTCTCCATGGGCAGGTCGAGGTCCTTGACCCACTTGAGGACGACGGCGGCGAAGGCCTCGTTGAGCTCCCAGACGTCGATGTCGTCGGCCGTCAGCCCGGCTGTCGCCAGGGCCTTCAGCGTCGCCGGCGTCGGGCCGGTCAGCATGATCGTCGGGTCGGCGCCGCTCACCGCGGTGGCCACGACGCGGCCGCGAGGGGCGAGACCGAGGTCGTCGCCCACCCGCTCGTTGCCGATGAGGACGAGCGCGGCGCCGTCGACGATGCCTGAGGAGTTCCCCGGCGTGTGGACGTGGTCGATCCGCTCCACCCAGTGGTACTTCTGCAGTGCCACCGCGTCGAACCCGCCCATCTCGCCCATGCCTGCGAACGAGGCCGGGAGCTGGGCCAGGGACTCCACCGTGGAGTGCGGACGCATGTGCTCGTCGTGGTCGAGCAGGATCACCCCGTTGCGGTCACGCACCGGGACGACGGACTTGGCGAAGCGTCCGCCGGTCCAGGCGGCGGCCGAGCGCTGCTGGGACTGGACCGCGTACCGGTCGACGTCCTCACGGGTGAAGCCCTCGATGGTCGCGATCAGGTCGGCGCTGACGCCCTGCGGCACGAAGTAGGTGTCGTAGTTGGTCTCGGGGTCCATCAACCAGGGGCCGCCGTCGGAGCCCATCGGCACCCGCGACATGCTCTCGACGCCACCCGCCACGACGAGCTGGTCCCACCCCGCGGCCACCTTCTGCGCCGCCATGCTCACCGCCTCCAGTCCCGAGGCGCAGAACCGGTTGACCTGGACGCCGGCGACGGTGTGCGGCAGCCCGGCGGCCAGCGCCGCGGTCTTGGCGATGTCCGCGCCCTGGTCGCCGACCGGGCTGACGCAGCCCAGGACGAGGTCGTCGATCCGGTTCGGGTCGAGCCCGGGGTGCCGGGCCCGCAGCTCGTCCAGCAGGCCCACGACGAGCGTCACGGGCTTGACCCCGTGCAGCGAGCCGTTGGCCTTGCCGCGCCCCCGCGGCGTGCGGATGGCCTCGTAGATGTACGCGTGGCTGGCCACGGGCGACCACTCCCTCGAGCGCGTTGTTGAGCATCTGTCAGTGCCGTCGGGGCAGACGGTACGCCGGGGCCTACCGGGGCGCGACGGCGGGGGTGAGCCAGGTCACCCGACGGCGTGTCGCTGCCGCGAGGCATCCCAGAGGCGGCGCACCATGGTCGTGGCGCAGCAATGGAAGCGGGCCCCTCGATGTATGAGATCGAGGGGCCCGCCCGCGTCACCCGGTGCCCTCGCGCTCCAGCGGACTGGTTCGCGCGGCTCCTGCAGCGACGCCCGCCGCGCATTCAGTGGGCCCCTCGAGAGGTCCGGTCTCCCGGCCCTCCGTCGGTCCGGGCCTCGCGACCCGGGCGGTCCACCGACCGCGTCGGCGACAGGGACATGTCTAGTCCCTGAAGCCGTTACGGCGCAAGGGTTTTCCGCGAACCGGCCCGAGGTGGGGCCGAAGGTCCCGCTACCCACACCCGGGGTCCCGGCTGTGCACAGGATGTGCACAGGCCCACCCCGGTTACCCCCAGGATGTCCCCAGCACCGTCCACACCCGGGGCCGCCGTCAGCCGACGCCGTCAGGACGTGGGTACCTCGCGAAGACGTCCGCGGCCGCGGTGTGGAAGCCGTCGGGCAGGCCGGCGGCGGCCATGGCCGCTGCGATCTCCTGCATCTCCCCCGACCAGCGCCACCCCTTGGCCCGTGCGCTGGCGTCCGCGCGCGCCCAGCTCGTCTCGAGCTCCGGCAGCGACAGCGCCCACTCGGCGACGAGCGCGTCGTCCACCCCTGCGGCCACCGCCAGCCGGCGGGCGGTCAGCAGCAGCGCGGCCGAGCCCTTGGTCCACGCGGCGTAGGCCAGCTTCAGGGCGGACGCCGCACCCGGCCGGCCCGGGAGCACCCGCGCCTCGAGCACGCTGCCGGCGAACAGCGCGGCGACGTCCGGCGCCGCCGGGCCGGCGAGGTACAGCCGGGTCGTCCCGGTGCTCAGCGGCGGGGGGCCGACGATGCCGCCGTCGACGTACCGGGCGCCGGCCGCACCCACGACCTCCTGGATCCGGTCGCTGGTGGCGGGCGAGACGGCGTTGGCGTCGACGTAGACCCCGGCGAACCCGCGGCCGGCCACCGCCGCGGCCAGCTCGACCGCGGCGTGGGGCGGGCACACCGCGACGACGACGTCCGCCACGCCGGTCAGGCCGGCCAGGTCACCGACGTCCGACAGGCCGGCCCGCTCGGCCCGGGCC
>JALOLN010000116.1 GCA_025455945.1 Actinomycetes bacterium | reverse complement strand
GTGCCCGACCTGGTCGTCCGGCCCCGGAGTGAGGCACAGGTCGTCGACGTCCTCGACTGGTGCACCGATGCCCGGGTGGCCGTCATCCCCTTCGGCGGTGGCACGTCCGTGGTCGGCGGGGTGGAGCCCCGCGTCGAGGGCGACTTCCGCGGCGTCGTCAGCCTCGACGTCCGCGGGCTGGACCGGGTCCTGGAGGTCGACCCCGTGACCCGGGCCGCCCGGATCCAGGCGGGCATCCTCGGGCCGGCTCTCGAGGGCCGGCTGCGCGAGCAGGGCCTCTCGCTGCGGCACTTCCCCCAGTCGTTCGAGTTCTCCACGCTCGGGGGCTGGCTGGCCACCCGCGCCGGCGGTCACTTCGCCACGGTCTACACGCACATCGACGACCTCGTGGAGTCCCTGCGCGTCGTCACGCCGTCGGGCGTCAGCGAGTCCAGACGACTGCCCGGCTCCGGTGCCGGACCGTCCCCCGACCGGCTGTTCCTGGGGTCGGAGGGGGCGCTCGGCGTGATCACCGAGGCCTGGGTGCGGCTGCAGCAGCGGCCGCGCTGGCGGGCGAGTGCGGCGGTGCACTTCACGGACTACGCCCACGGCGTGGCGGCGACAAGGGCCATCGCGCAGGCGGCGCTGTACCCGGCGAACTGTCGGTTGCTCGACCCGCTCGAAGCCCTGGTGAACGCCGGGGCCGCAACGGGCGGCGGCGTCCTCGTCCTGGGCTTCGAGTCGTCGGACCACCCGGTGGACGCGGGGATGGCGCGTGCCGTCGAGATCTGCCGCGAACACGGGGGCACCCTGCCCGAGCCGGTGCGGCACGCCGACGCCGACGTGGTCAGGCCAGCTGCGGGGGCGGCGGAGGCGTGGCGGTCCGCCTTCCTGCGGATGCCGTACCAGCGCGACGCCCTCGCGGCCCAGTCGGTGATCGTCGAGACCTTCGAGACGGCCTGCACGTGGGACCGGTTCGAGGAGCTTCGGTCGACCGTGCTCGAGGCGGCCCAGGCCGCGTTCACCTCAGTCGGCGCCCCGGGCGCGGTGACCTGCCGCTTCACCCACGTCTACCCGGACGGTCCGGCGCCCTACTTCGGTGTGTACGCCGTCGGCCGGTGGGGGAGCACCGTCCAGCAGTGGGACGACATCAAGGCCGCCGTCTCCGAGGCGGTCCTCACCGCCGGGGGCACGATCACGCACCACCACGCGGTGGGCCGCGACCACCGGCGGTGGTACGACCGGCAGCGGCCGGAGCCCTTCGCCGCGGCGCTGCGCGCGGCCAAGACCGCCCTCGACCCGCGCGGGATCCTCAACCCCGGGGTGCTCGTCGATCCGGTGCACTGAGGTCGTCCGGGACGTCGACGTCCCGGGCCGCCCCCCAGGCGTCGGGGACGTCAGCCAGCGGCGTCGCCGCGACCTCGGCCAGCAGGTCGCGCAACGGTCGGCCCGACGGGGGGCCGATCCGCTCGAGGGCAGCCTGCAGCAGCGCCCGGGGCCACGCGCTGGCGAGGGGCTGCCGGCGGCCCCCGGCGTCCAGGAGCAGCGCCGGCCGGTGCGTCTCGTGCGCCGCCGAGACCAGCGCGGGCACCGCCCGGCCCACGTCGGGCATGTCGCCGCCCACGACGACCACGACGGCCGACGTCGTCAGCGGCACCCCGGCGGCCAGCCCGGCGAGCGGTCCGCCGAGCGGGGGGTCCTCCCGGACCCACCGCACACCCGACCGCCGGGTCGGCCGTGCCGGCCCGGCGCAGACCACCGTCCGGGCGTCGTCCGGGAGCCCGTCGAGCACCCGGTCGAGCAGCAGCGCCAGCTTGTCCGAGCCGAACCGGCGTGCCACCCCGCCGGCGAGGACGATGACGTCGAAGCAGGGCGTCATGCGGACGTGCCTGGTGGTCAGCGGGCGCGCAGCAGGGCCAGGATCTCGGCCAGCTGTGAATCGATGAGGTCGAAGCGGGTGTCGTGCGCGCCGAGGCGGCCCTCCATCGCGCCGAGCCGGTTGTCCATCGAGTCGAGCCGGCCTTCCATCGCGCCGAGCCGGTTCTCCATCGAGTCGAAGCGGGAGTCGTGCGCGCCGAGCCGGCCCTCGATCGCGCCGAGCCGGCCCTCGATACGGTCCAGCCGGGCGTCATGCGCGTCGAGCCGCGTACCGATCGCCGCGTCGAGTCCTTCGAGCCGGGTCAGCAGCCGCCCCTGCTGGGCCGAGATCCCGTGCAGCAGCTCGTAGATCGACATCACGTCGTGGTCGAGCTGGCGGACCTTGCGGTCCAGCTCCCCCGGGCTCATCGTCATGCGCCCGACCGTACGCCGGCCCGGTCCCGACCCGCCAGACGCTGGGACCGGGCTGTGGAGGACTGCCCGCCGCACTAGCGTGGGCAGCAATCGCCCCCGGGACGAAGGAGTCCGCCGATGGCCCTGTCCAGTGACGAGGGGCGCGTCGTCGCCGCCGTCCGCACCGACCTGTTCCTCGGCGGGGTGTGGCAGCCGTCGGCGTCCGGGCGGACCCTCCCGGTCGACGACCCGGCCACTGGCGAGGCCATCGCCGAGGTCGCCGACGCGACACCCGAGGAGGGCCTGGAGGCGCTGCGCATCGCCGCCGAGCACCAGGCGGCCTGGGCGCGGACCGCACCCCGCGAGCGCGGGGAGATCCTGCGCCGGGCGTTCGAGATCATGACTACCCGGGCCGACGACCTCGCGCTGCTCATGACGCTGGAGATGGGCAAGCCGGTCGCGGAGTCCCTCGGTGAGGTGAGGTACGCGGCGGAGTTCTTCCGCTGGTTCAGCGAGGAGTCCGTGCGCGTCGACGGGCGGTTCGGCCTGGCCCCGGCGGGGGATTCGCACCTCATGGTGCTGCGCCAGCCGGTGGGGCCCTGCCTCTTCATCACGCCGTGGAACTTCCCGTTGGCCATGGGGACGCGCAAGATCGGGCCAGCGGTCGCGGCCGGCTGCACCATGGTCGTCAAGCCGGCGAAGCAGACGCCGCTGTCGATGCTCGCGCTGGCCGGGATCCTGGCCGAGGCGGGTCTGCCGGAGGGTGTGCTGTCGGTGCTCACGACCCGGAGCGCGAGCGGGCTGACCGCTCCGATGATCAAGGATGCCCGGCTGCGCAAGGTCTCGTTCACCGGGTCGACGGAGATCGGCCGGATGCTGGTCAAGGACGCCGCCGACCAGCTGCTGCGGACGTCGATGGAGCTCGGCGGGAACGCACCGTTCCTCGTCTTCGCCGACGCCGACCTCGACGCCGCCGTCGAGGGCGCCATGATCGCCAAGATGCGCAACATGGGCGAGGCGTGCACGGCGGCGAACCGGTTCCACGTCCACGCATCGGTCGCGGACGAGTTCGCCGACCGGCTCGCCGCCCGGATGGCTGCGCTGAAGGTCGGCCGCGGCACCGAGCCGGGCGTCCAGGTGGGCCCGCTCATCGACGATGCCGGACGGGAGAAGGTCGAGGATCTGGTGGCCGACGCCGCCGACCGGGGCGCTGCGCTCCTGGTGGGCGGGTCGCGCCTGGCGGGTCGCGGCTTCTTCTACGCCCCGACCGTGCTGGGCGGCGTCGAGCGGGGTGCGCGGATCCTGACCGAGGAGGTCTTCGGGCCGGTGGCGCCGGTGACGACCTTCGAGACGGACGACGAGGCGATCGAGGCGGCCAACGCCACCGAGTTCGGCCTGGTGTCGTACGCGTTCACGCAGTCCTGGGCGCGGGGGATGCGGCTGATCGAGGAGCTGCAGGCGGGCATGGTTGGGCTCAACCGCGGGCTGGTCTCCAACCCGGCGGCGCCGTTCGGCGGGATCAAGCAGTCCGGCTTCGGCCGCGAGGGCGGCCCCGAGGGCATCCACGAGTACCTCGACGTGAAGTACGTGTCCACCCCCCGCTAACCCCACCCCCGTCCGGCATCAAGGGACCCATGAGGCGAATAGACCGCAGCTGGGCGCCCATCACACCGGTCTGGCGACGTCAGGAGGCGCACCATGAAGGCGCTCGTCAAGTCCCACGCCGGTCCCGGGCTGGAGCTGGCCGACGTCCCCGAGCCGACCGTCGGCTCCGGACAGGTGCTCATCCGCGTCCTGCGGACCGGCATCTGCGGGACCGACCTGCACATCCGGTCCTGGGACCGCTGGGCGCAGGAGGTCATCAGGCCACCGATCATCGTCGGGCACGAGATCGCCGGCACGATCGAGGCCCTCGGCGCCGGCGTCGAGCAGCTCGACGTCGGTGACCTGGTCAGCGTCGAGGGGCACATCGTCTGCGGCCGCTGCCGCAACTGCCTGGCCGGACGTCGTCAGCTGTGCCCCAACACGGTCAGCGTCGGGGTCAACCGCGACGGTGGGTTCGCGGAGTTCGTCGCCGTCCCGGCGTCCAACGTCTGGCGACACCGACCGGGCATGGACGTCGACGTGGCGTCGATCTTCGACCCGTTCGGCAACGCGGTGCACGCCGCACTGTCGTTCAAGGTGCTCGGCGAGGACGTCCTCGTCACCGGCGCCGGCCCGATCGGGATCATGGCGGCCGCCGTGGTGCGGCACGCCGGGGCACGGCACGTCGTCATCACCGACATCAGCCCGGAGCGGCTCGAGCTGGCCCACACCATGGGGGTGTCCGGGACGGTCGACGTCCGCAGCGTGGAGCTTGCCGACGTCATGGCCCGGATCGGCATGAAGGAGGGCTTCGACGTCGGGCTGGAGATGTCCGGGGCGCCCGCGGCGCTGCACTCGATGATCGGGGCGATGGCCCACGGGGGCCGGATCGCGCTGCTGGGGCTGCCGTCCGGCGAGATCGCCTTCGACTGGATCAAGGTCATCACCTCGATGCTCACCATCAAGGGCATCTACGGCCGGGAGATGTTCGAGACCTGGTACGCGATGTCGGTGCTCGTCGATGCCGGGTTGGACATCTCCCCGGTCATCACGCACCGCTTCCCGTACACGGCGTACGAGGAGGCGTTCGACACCGCGGCGTCTGGTCGGTGCGGCAAGGTCATCATGGACTGGTCGGAGGTGGCGGCGTGACCCTGGCGGCGTTCCGGTCCGAGCTGGCGGGCCGGCTCGACCAGATGCGCGTGGACGGCGTCCTGAAGCCGGAGTGGGTGCTGACGACGCCGCAGGGGACCCACGTGGGCGTCGCCGACGGCCGGCAGGTGCTCAACTTCTGCGCCAACAACTACCTGGGGCTGGCCGACCACCCGGACGTCGTGGCTGCCGCGCGGGCGGCGCTGGACGAGTGGGGCTACGGGATGGCGTCGGTGCGCTTCATCTGCGGCACCCAGGAGGTGCACAAGCAGCTGGAGGATCGGCTGTCGGCCTTCCTCGGCACCGAGGACACGATCCTGTTCGGCTCGTGCTTCGACGCCAACGGCGGAGTGTTCGAGGGGCTGCTCGACGAGCGGGACGCCGTGGTCTCCGACGCGCTGAACCATGCGTCGATCATCGACGGCGTCCGGCTGTGCAAGGCGCGACGCCTGCGGTACGCGAACCGGGACATGGCCGATCTCGAGGCCCGGCTGGTGGAGGCCGCCGACGCGCGCTACCGCCTCGTCGTCACCGACGGGGTGTTCTCGATGGACGGCTACCTGGCACCGCTGGACGAGATCTGCGCCCTGGCCGACCGGCACGACGCCCTCGTCCTGGTGGATGACAGCCACGCGGTGGGGGTGGTGGGCCCCGGCGGCCGGGGGACCCCGGAGTTGTTCGGCGTCACCGACCGGGTGGACCTCGTCACCGGGACCCTCGGCAAGGCGCTCGGCGGAGCCAGTGGCGGGTACGTCAGCGGCCGGGCCGAGGCGGTGGCCGTGCTGCGCCAGCGGGCCCGGCCGTACCTGTTCTCCAACAGCGTGGCGCCGCCCATCGCCGCGGCGTCCCTGACCGTGCTCGACCTGCTGTCGACGTCGGGAGAGCTGCGCGAGCGGCTGCATGCCAACGCCGCGCGGTTCCGGGCGGGGATGACCGCGGCCGGGTTCGACCTGCTGCCGGGCAGCCACCCGATCGTGCCGGTGATGATCGGGGACGCGGCGCAGGCCGGCCGGCTGGCCCGGGCGCTGTTCGAGCACGGCGTGTACGCGGTGGCGTTCTCGTTCCCGGTCGTGCCGGTGGGGACGGCGCGGATCCGTGTCCAGCTGTCGGCGGCGCACTCGTCGGATGACGTCGACGCCGCCATGGAGGCCTTCGTCGCCGCCCGCGCCTCCCTGGCATCAAGGGACCCTTGAGGCGAATAGACCGCGGTATTCATCCCATCACGCTGCGGTACGGGCGCCTGGGGACCGACATACGGTGGGAGCGCCCACCTGAGCCCCGGACCGTGTGAAGGGAAGCACAGTGCCATCTAGCCGCCACAAGGGACCCTTGATGCGGAGGTGGGGGGCTGTCGTCGCCGCGCTGGTGGTGGCGGGCGGCTTCCTCGTGGCGGGGCCTGCGCAGCCTGCGCAGGCGGTCACGTGTCCCACGGTCCGGCCCGC
>JALOLN010000115.1 GCA_025455945.1 Actinomycetes bacterium | reverse complement strand
CGGGACCTGGTCCCCCGTCCGGATGTCCTTGACCTCCGCCCCGCCCCGCTCCCCCGCCGGGAACCACACGAACGGGATGCCTCGCCGGTCGGCGTGCCGGATCTGCCTGCCGTACTTGGCGGCGCTGGGGGCGACCTCGGTGGGGATCCCCCGCCTTCTCAGCACCGCCGCCACCCCGTCGCAGTCCGGACGGGACGGCTCGTCAGGAACCGCGACCAGCACGCAGGAGGGCACCGGCCGGGTCGTGGCGACCAGGCCCCGGCCGACCAGCCCGCCCACCAGGCGGCTGACGCCGACGGAGATCCCGACCCCCGGGTACACCCGGTCGCCGTCCCGGGCCAGCTCGTCGTACCGGCCGCCGGAGCAGATCGACCCGAGGTCCTCGTGCCCGACGAGGTGGGTCTCGTACACGGTGCCGGTGTAGTAGTCCAGCCCACGCGCCACCGAGAGGTCGGCCTCCAGCAGGCCGGGGGCGTGCTCGGCGGCCGCGTCGAGCAGCTGGGCCAGCTCGGCCAGCCCCTCGGCCAGCAGGGGGTGGTCCACCCCCAGGGCACGCACCGCGTCGACCACACCGGCGTCCGCGCCGCGGACGGCGGCCAGCGCAAGGCAGGCCCGGGCCTGCTCACGGCCGGCGCCGACCGCGTCGACGAGCAGCCGCTCGACCTCGTCGGGGCCCACCTTGTCGAGCTTGTCCACGGTGCGCAGCACGGCGGTGACGTCGGCCAGCCCCAGCCCGAGGTAGAACCCCTCCGCGATCTTGCGGTTGTTGACCCGGATCCGCACCGGCGGGATGGGCAGGGCAGCGAACGCCTCGGCGGCCACCAGCGCCACCTCGACCTCGTGGTGGAAGGCCAGCGCGCCGTCGCCGATGACGTCGATGTCCGCCTGGGTGAACTCCCGGTACCGGCCCTCCTGCGGCCGCTCCCCCCGCCACGCCTTCTGGATCTGGTAGCGCCGGAACGGGAACGCCAGCCGCGCGGAGTTCTCGAGCACGTAGCGCGCCAGCGGCACCGTGAGGTCGAAGTGCAGGCCCAGCCCGGACAGCCCGGGGTCGGGCTCGTCGGCGTCCGCCTGCAGCCGGCGCAGGAGGTAGATCTCCTTGTCCGTCTCCCCCTTGGCGAGCAGCTGCTCCAAGGGCTCGACCGCACGGGTCTCCACTCCGGCGAAGCCGTGCAGCTCGAAGGTGCGCCGCAGGGTGTCCACAACGGCCTGCTCGACGATGCGGTCGGCGGGCAGCCACTCGGGGAAGCCCGACAGCGGGCGGGGGCGGGACATCGGCCTACAGCCCCCGGCGCGGCATGGGCGGGCGCCCCACCTCGAGCAGGAAGGGGTTGGTGGCGCGCTCCCGCGCGATCGTCGTCGGCTCGCCGTGGCCGGGCAGGACGACCGTCTCGTCGGTCAGCGGCAGGACCTTCTCGCGCAGCGAGCGCAGCATCGCATCCGGGTCTCCCCCGGGCAGGTCGGTGCGTCCGATGGAGCCGGCGAACAGGACGTCGCCGGACAGGCACACCGGCGGTGTCTCCACGTCCGACGGCAGCCGGAAGAGCACCGACCCCTCGGTGTGGCCCGGGGCGTGGTCGACGGTCACCTGCAGCCCGGCCAGCTCCATGACCGTGCCGTCGGCCAGCTCGCGGACGTCGTCCGGCTCGGTCCACTCGAGCCGACCGAGGAACATCGCCCGCAGCTGCGGCCCGAGCAGGCTGATCGGGTCGGTCAGCCGGTACCGGTCGTCGGAGTGGACGTAGGCCGGGATGCCCCGGGCGCCGCACACGGGCGTCACCGAGAACGTGTGGTCGAGGTGCCCGTGGGTCAGCAGCACGGCCACCGGCTGCAGGTGGTGCTCGCGCAGCACAGCGTCCAGGTCGGCCTCGACGCCGATGCCGGGGTCGACCACCAGGCACTCCTGGCGCGGCCCCGGCGCCACGACGTAGCAGTTGGTGTCGAACGCCGCGGCGGGAAACCCGGCGACGAGCACGGTGACGCACCTCCGACGGCAGGGGCTGGCTGCGGGCTGACTGCGGGCAGACTGCGGGCTGACTGCGGGCTGACTGGGACCCGACGAGGGTACCGGCGTGGACGGGCGGGCCGCGAACCGCCGCAGCGGCCGGCCCACCTAGACTGGGCGCCCGCCCGGACGTGACGCCGACGACAGAGAGGACCACCGTGGCCGGCAGCAAGCGCGAGCGGGACGTGGCCCGCGCCAAGTTCGAGCGCCAGCAGGCCCGTCGTGCCGAGCAGGCCACCCGGCGACAGCAGCGCACCCGGCTGACCGCCGCCATCGTGCTGACCGTGCTGCTCGTCGGCGGCCTGGCCGGCCTGGCCATCGCCCTGCAGGACACCGGCGAGGAGTCCAGCACCGCCGCGGACCCCAACCAGGTCGTCTGCCTGTACCCGCGCAGCGGAGAGGCGGTCAAGCCGGTCGACGGTGTTCCGCCGCTGACGACGTCGCTGCTGCCGGCCACCTCGGCGGCCACCCTGCAGTTCGCGGGGGGCCCGGTCACCGTCGAGCTGCTCAACGCCGCCGCCCCGTGCACGACGAACTCGTTCGCGTTCCTCGCCGACCAGGGCTGGTTCGACGGCAGCGACTGCCACCGGCTGACCGAGGGCACGCTGAACGTCCTGCAGTGCGGCGACCCGTCGGGCACCGGGTCCGGCGGGCCCGGGTACACCTTCGACGACGAGAACCTCGACGGCGCGACCTACCCGGCCGGGACCGTGGCGATGGCGAACAGCGGGCCCAACACCAACGGCAGCCAGTTCTTCCTCGTCTACGCCGACTCCCAGCTCCCCCCGAGCTACACCCCCTTCGGCCGGGTCACCGCCGGGCTGGACGTCCTGACGGGGATCGCCGCCGCAGGCATCGAGGGCGGAACCGACGACGGCGCACCCGCCGAACCTGTCACCATCGAGTCCGCGACCGTGGCGGCGGGATGACGAAGGGGCGACCGTGACCGAGCAGTGGGGGCGGGTCGACGACGAGGGGACCGTCTACGTCCGCACCTCCGCCGGTGAGCGGGTCGTCGGCTCCTACCAGGCCGGGTCGGCCGAGGAGGCCCTGGCCTACTACGGGCGCAAGTACGCCGCGCTCGAGGTCGAGGTCGACCTGCTCGAGCGGCGGGTCGCCTCACCCGAGGTGGCTCCGGAGGAGGTGCTGGCGACCTTGGCCCGGGTCCGGGCTGCGGTCGCGGAGGCGCACGCCGTCGGTGACCTCGACGCCCTGACGGCTCGC
The DNA here is from genome assembly GCA_025455945.1 of Actinomycetes bacterium. Lineage (GTDB taxonomy): Bacteria > Actinomycetota > Actinomycetes > Prado026 > Prado026 > Prado026. Next base: position 3,213 of record JALOLN010000115.1, on the reverse strand, counting down.
CTCGACGCCCTGGTCCCCCGCATCGAGGACAAGCGGGCGGCGGCGCGCGCGGAGCGGGAGGCGGCCCGCGCGCAGGCCAGGGAACACCGCGAGCGCATCGTCGCCGAGGCTGAGGAGCTCGCGGTCTCCGAGCAGTGGAAGGTGGCCGGCGACCGGCTGCGCACCCTGCTCGAGGAGTGGAAGGTCGCCCCGCACGTCGACCGTGGCACCGAACAGGCCCTGTGGAAGCGGTTCAGCGCCGCCCGCAACGCCTTCGATCGCCGTCGGCGGCACCACTTCGCGCACCTGGCCGCGCACCAGGACGAGGCCAAGGCGGTGAAGGCCCGGCTGGTGACCGAGGCCGAGGCCCTGGCGACCTCCACGGACTGGGGGCCGACGGCGGCCCGCTTCCGGGCCCTCATGGACGAGTGGCGAGTGGCGGGCCGCGCCGCCCGCGCCGACGACGACGCGCTGTGGGCGCGGTTCCGGGCGGCTCAGGATGCCTTCTTCGCCGCCCGCTCGGCGGAGTTCTCCGCCCGCGACGCCGGGCAGGCCGCGAACCTCGCCGCCAAGGAGGCCCTGGCCGCCGAGGCGGAGGCCCTGCTGCCCGTCACGCACGTGGCGGCCGCCCGGGCGGCCCTGCGCGCCATCGAGGAGCGCTGGGAGCAGGTGGGTCACGTCCCCCGCGCGGACCGGGACCGGGTGGAGGGCCGGCTGCGCCGGGTCGAGGAGGCCGTCCGGAGCGCCGAGGAGACCCGCTGGCGGCGGTCCAACCCCGAGGCGCGGGCCCGCGCCCGCGACGCCGTGGACCAGCTGACCGCAGGCATCCAACGCCTGGAGCGTGACCTCGAGCGGGCCCGCAGCAGCGGCGACGAGCGGGCGATCGCGGCGGCCGAGGAGTCGCTGGCGGCGAAGCGCACCTGGCTCGAGCAGGCGGAGCGCGCCCTCGCCGAGTTCGGCGGCTGAGCCCTCACCCGCCGGTCACGACCGCGACGAGCTCACCCGGTAGACGTCGTAGACGCCCTCGACCCCGCGCACGGCCTTCAGCACTGCGCCGAGGTGCTTGGGGTCGGCCATCTCGAAGGTGAACCGGGACAGCGCGATCCGGTCCCGCGTCGTCGTGACGGACGCAGCCAGGATGTTGACGTGCTGGTCGGACAGCACGCGGGTGACGTCAGACAGCAGCCGGGCCCGGTCCAGCGCCTCGACCTGGACCTGGACGAGGAAGACGCTGGACGCCGAGGGGGCCCACTCGACCTCGACGACGCGGTCCGGCTGGCCCGACTCCAGCGCCTGCATGTTGACACAGCCGGACCGGTGCACCGAGACGCCGTCACCGCGCGTGACGAAACCCTTGATCGCGTCCCCGGGAACCGGGGTGCAGCACTTCGCGAGCTTGGCCCACACGTCGGAGGCACCCTTGACAACGACCCCGGGGTCGCCCTGGGGCCGCGGCTTGCGCGCCTCCCGCGTCGGGGTCGTGGCCTCGGCGAGGTCCTCCTCCGTGCCCTCCTCGCCGCCCATGGACTGCATCAGCCGATGGACCACCGTCTGCGCGGACAGGTGCCCCTCGCCGATCGCCGCGTACAGCGCCGAGACGTCGGGGTAGCGGCTCTCGGTGGCGATGACGAGCAGGGCCCGGCTGGACAGGATCCGGTGCAGGGGCAGCCCCTGCTTGCGCAGGGCCCGCGCCAGTGCCTCCTTGCCGTGCTCGATGGCCTCCTCGCGTCGACCGCGCGAGTACCAGGCCCGGATCTTCGACCGGGCCCGGCCACTCTTGACGAACCCCAGCCAGTCCCGGCTCGGTCCGGCGTCCTGGGCCTTGGACGTGATGATCTCGACGACGTCGCCGTTCGTGAGCTCGCTCTCCAACGGCACCAGCTTGCCGTTGACCCGGGCACCCACGCAGCGGTGGCCGACCTCGGTGTGCACCGCGTAGGCGAAGTCGACGGGGGTCGCACCCAGCGGCAGGGCGAGGACGTCCCCCTTCGGGGTGAACACGAACACCTGGCGGGGGCCGATGTCGAACCGCAGCGACTCGAGGAACTCCCCCGGGTCCTCGGTCTCGCGCTGCCAGTCGACGAGCTGCCGCAGCCACACCATGTCCTCGGCGGCGTCGGAGTGGCCGCGCCGGCCGCCGACGGCGTCCTCCTTGTACTTCCAGTGCGCGGCGATCCCGTACTCCGCCATCCGGTGCATGTCGCGGGTGCGGATCTGCAGCTCGACCGGCTTGCCCCCCGGCCCGATCACCGTGGTGTGCAGTGACTGGTACATGTTGAACTTGGGCATCGCGATGTAGTCCTTGAACCGCCCCGGCACCGGGTTCCACCGGGCGTGCACGGTGCCCAGCGCGGCGTAGCAGTCGCGGACGGTGTCGACGAGGACGCGGATCCCCACCAGGTCGTAGATGTCGGCGAAGTCGCGTCCGCGCACGATCATCTTCTGGTAGATCGAGTAGTAGTGCTTGGGCCGGCCGGTCACCAGCGCCTTGATCTTCGCGTTGCGGAAGTCCCCCGACACGATGTCGATGACCTCGCCGAGGAACTCGTCCCGCTTGGGCGACCGCTCCGCCACCAGCCGGACGATCTCGTCGTACATCTTCGGGTAGAGGATGCCGAACGCGAGGTCCTCCAGCTCCCACTTGATCGTGTTCATGCCCAGCCGGTGGGCCAGGGGGGCGTAGATCTCCAGCGTCTCGCGGGCCTTGCGCTGCTGCTTGTCCGGCGGCAGGAACGCCATCGTGCGCATGTTGTGCAGCCGGTCCGCGAGCTTGATGACCAGGACACGGATGTCCCGGGCCATCGCGACGACCATCTTCCGGACGGTCTCGGCCTCCGAGGCCTCGCCGTAGCGCACCTTGTCGAGCTTCGTGACCCCGTCGACGAGGTCTGCCACCTCGTCGCCGAATTCCGCCCGCAGCTCGTCCAGGGAGTAGCCCGTGTCCTCCACGGTGTCGTGCAGCAGGGCGGCGCACAGCGTCGGGACGGTCATCCCGAGGTCGGCGAGGATCTGCGCCACGGCGAGCGGGTGAGTGATGTAGGGCTCGCCGCTCTTGCGCAGCTGACCCTCGTGGTGGTGCGCGGCGGCCTCGTAGGCGCGCTCGAGCTCGCGCACCTCGGCCTTGGGGTGGTTCGCCCGGACGGTCCGGAACAGCGGCTCCAGGACCGGGTCGGAGGCGCCCCCCCGCACCGCCGCGAGCCGGGCCAGCCGGGCCCGGACCCGCGCCCCGGCGGG